>CAZYFW010000034.1:0-11165 GCA_964646685.1 uncultured Thermoplasmatales archaeon | reverse complement strand
CAAAATGTGGTGGATCTCTGAAAGGATGTGAAGATGTTTTTGATACTTGGATGGATTCGTCAATCTCGCCGTTGTATAATACATTCTGGCATAGAGATGACAAGAAATTCAAGAAACTATATCCTATGTCTGTTCGCCCACAAGCCCACGACATCATCAGAACCTGGGCATTCTATACAATTTTACGATGTAAATTATTAACAGACGAAAAACCCTTTGAGAACATCATGATGGGAGGATTTATTCTATCCGAAGATGGGACCCCCATGCATGCAAGCCTTGGAAACGTGATCGATCCATTAGATGTTATCAATGAGTACGGCGCAGACTCATTCAGATGTTACGCCGCAAGTTGTGCATTAGGAGAAGATAATCCATTTAGAAAGAAGGATGTCGTTAGGGGTGTTAGGCTTCTTAGAAAACTGTGGAATGTTGAAAATTTCATTTCTAGTACTGTAAAAGATGGAAAGCCAAAAAAACAAGAGCTTATAGATATCGACAAGTGGATTCTGACAAAATATAGCAAATTAGTAAAGAAATGCACAGAACTCATGGATGATTACGATTATTCAACAGCTATGAAAGAAATCGAATATTTCCTATGGCATGAACTTGCTGATCACTATATTGAAATGATTAAAAGTTCTGTTTATGAGAATGAAAACAAAGAGAGTATTGCATATACTTTGTATACGCTTGGTTTAGGGATGATCAAACTCTTTGCTCCTTTCATACCACACATCACAGAAGAAATCTATCAACAACACTACAAAGAATTCGAGAAACATAAAAGCATACATATTGCCCCATGGCCTGAGGAAATTCTTATAGATCAAGATGCAGAGACTTCAGGAGAACTTGTAAAAAAATACATATCAGGTGTGCGGTCAATTAAAAGTGAACAAGGTATTGCATTAAATGCCCCAATGAATGCTTTTGCCACCTATTCTACAAAGAGCAATATTTCAAAGATACAATCAAGTGGGTCAATCATCACATCAACCTTAAAGCTTCCAAAAGACCATCAATTTATAGAAGGAAAGCCAGCTATTGAAGAGAAAATTACTGCAATCGTCCCAGTCCATGCAAAGATTGGACCCCTATTCAAGAATGAAAGTAAAAATATCGTGAAATGGATTAAAAAGAACAAAGATGAACTTACAAAAAAGATTCAGAAAAATGGGGATATTAAGTGGTCAGATATTGCAGTCGCAGATGCTAAAGATCATAGTGAATTGCTAATAAAGAATGGATATATTAAAGTGAAAAAAGAAAATCAAATAAAAGGAAAGAAAGATAGAGCTGTCGTACAATTTGATGAGTTCTATATTGAAGTGCCGGAAGATATGATAAAATGAAAATCAATAAAAAAACAATAAAAGGTTGGATTGTGAAAATCGTTGTAATTCTAATTGTTCTATCGCTGGTTCTTTCAGCATCTATAGTTGTGCTTCAAAATTTCTTTAATTAAGGTTTTTTTTCTCGATACCTTTTTAAACATATCCTTTATTCAGCGAGCCGTGATTTAACTATGTCTGAGAAAAATATACTAGCAAATCCAGCACCACTTGGCCTAATGGGTTTTGGAATGACCACAGTGTTGCTAAACATCCATAACGCTGGTTTCTTTGCATTAGGTTCAATGATACTTGCTGTGGGAATATTTTATGGGGGTCTTGCACAAATTATTGCAGGTATCATGGAATATAAAAAAGGTAACACCTTTGGTGTAACAGCGTTCACATCCTATGGTTTGTTTTGGTTAACCCTTGTTGGACTCATTGTTATACCTACTCTTATCCCAGGTGTTACTGCACCAGGCGATACAGCGATGGGTTGTTATCTTGTCATGTGGGGTTTATTCACGGGGTTAATGTTTATTTCTACTTTGAAGAAACCTAAAGCATTGCAGTTTGTATTTGGATCACTTACAATATTGTTCTGGCTATTAGCATTGGGTCATTTCTTACAAAACCCTGATATTACAAGAATAGCAGGATATGAGGGAATTATCTGTGGCCTCAGTGCAATATATCTAGCAATGGCAGAAGTAATCAACGAAACTTATGGAAAAACAATTCTCCCAGTAGGCCGCCCAACCATAAAATAAAGCTATAATTCAATCAACCGATATGAGGAAGACCCTAACCCAATCTCCTCACCAAATTTTATTTGTTTTAATGGGCTAATATGGTTTTCTTTTTCAAAAACATCTTTTTTAACATCATTTATTAAATCCAATGATGCCTTATCAATAGCTACGGGATCATCAGATAAAAGATAGCCAATATCTGGACAAATAACAGGGTCTGCAAATGGATCGCAATCGCAACTTTTTGAAATCCGTTTTAATTCATTGAGATACAGCACATTCTTATCTTGTACACATGCCTTTGCGGCACATGCTAGAACATATTGTAAATCCGCATCTTTATTAGTAAGTGCATTCTCCTTACATGCATCAACACAAACGCCACAACCAAAACAGGATCTCATATTCTGCTTCCATTTATCCTTTTTGACAGTAATTGCCTCAAATGGACAAAGTTCAGCACAAACGCCACAATAGGTACATTTATCTTTCTGATATACAGGACGACTTCCGTGATGCATTCGTTGCTTTGTTTCTTTAGTTACACCGCCCATTCCAAAGTTCTTAATCGCACCTCCCATTCCTGTTGCAACATGACCTTTTACGTGGGTTATTGCAAAGATGTGGGTTGAATTTGACAGATGCCAGGCAACCTCATAATCCCTACCATGAACTGTTATTGGAATGCCCCTATCATCTATTATTACGTCACAACCTACTTTCTTCATGCTAAATCCATGGATTCTCGCCAGTTGTTGATATCCAGATACATAATGTCGTAGTCCAGTGTAAGCTACTGTTGTATCAAAGAGATAGGGATCTGCCTTAACTTTCTTCAATTCATCAACTACAAGTTTGACAAATTCTGGTTTCAAGAAGTATTTGTTTTTCATCTCCCCCATATGTAGTTTGATGGGGACCTGCTTACCAGAAAAACTCTTGATATCAAATTGTTCTAAAGCATTGTGTAATTTATTTTCATCAGTAAAAAAGATGACTTTACTCATCCAACTTTTTTCTCCCATTTTCTCAGTTTGAGTACGCTGGCTAATGACCCTCCATCTTTGATCTCTTCACGAATCCGGTTCTCATGTTCTTTTACATCTAGTGCTCGGTTAGCAATCTCCTGGGCAATCTCCTGTGGAACAACTACAATTCCAGAATCATCACCAATTATCCAATCGCCGTTGCGTACCGTTTGACTACCACAAGTAATCTCGGCACCAATCTCCCCAAATCCTTTTGGCTCTCCGGCATTTGGTGAGACATGTCTAGAGAATATAGGAAAATCCATCTTCACAAGATCATCAAGATCCCTCACAGCTCCATCTATTACTGCACCAGCAAGGCCTCTACCTTTGGCACTCCATGTTGCAAGTTCTCCCCAAATTGCAGTTTTACCGCCATTAACGTCTACTACAATAACCTGGCCAGGCTCTGCTTTATCTATTGCCTCAACAGGTTTTGCCCAGTCTCCATCTATTGTTCGCACTGTAAGTGCTTTTCCAACCATACGAAATCCAAGTTTGACAGGTTTAATACCTTTCATAGCACCCTGTTTATGCATAGCATCAGAGATATTTGGTGTGGATACCAATGAAAATGCTTCCTTGATTTGGGTTTTATCATATTTCTTAAACAGCGTCGTATCAACAGGTTTTTGTGTTTCTATTGCTTGTTTTATTTGTTTTGTAGCCTTGACTACATCTTTTGCCTTGGTAATCGCTCCACCAACGATGATTACCTGCGCACCAGCCTTAACCGCATCTACAGCCGTCTTACTATTGAGACCACCAGCAACAGCAATAGGAATATTTGTTGTTTTCACCAACGATGAAAGAATTTTAATAGGATCCTTGCCAATCATTTGTTCATCGATACCAACATGCATACAAAAATAATCAACACCCAGTGATTCCAACTCTTTTGCACGTTGTATTTTGTCATTAACTCCAATAAGATCGACCATAATCTTTGAGCCGTATTTCCGTGCAGATTTTATTGCATCAACAATAGTACTATTATCAGATGCAGCCAATATACAAACAATATCGGCACCAGCTTTAGAGGCCATTTCTGTTTCAAATGCACCGGTGTCCATGGTTTTCATGTCAGCAATAAGTGATTTATCAGGAAACGCATCTTTGAGTTTTCTTACAATATCCATTCCTTCGCTTTTAATGAGTGGTGTACCTGCTTCAAGCCAATCTGCACCGCCTTTAACTGCATCCCTTGCAATAGTAAGTGCTCTATCACTATTAAGTAGATCCAATGCCACCTGAAGAATAGGTTTCATGAAGCAGAGAATACATCACTTGTTATTAAAAATTACCAGAAGGTGAGTATCTCCCTAATTGTGTCATTTGGATCTTCCACATGTTCATAAATTCCATTGAACACAATGCACTCTGTCCAATAATCGTTTCCGGGTTCTAGATTTCCAACCCATTGATCGAATTGAGGTTCAATATACACCATCCCATTATCAGAAGTGTTGAAACCAACAATTGCATGACTTATGTTTGTTTCATCAAAATTGATAATTACCAATGCACACCGCATGCTAAGTTGCATAGCATTAGCAATAAAGGTTTGAGAAAAATGTAGACAATTGAAGTATTGAGAATCATATGGAAGCCCATCTGTATTATCATTTGCCATAAATTGTGCAACCTCGGAAGAAGTAGGATCGTAAAATTCATATGTATCACCGGACAGCAGATTTGACAATTGTGTGGAATTTTCTTGTAAACTTTGGTTTAGATACTTAAATTCCTCTTTTATTTCTTCCAACTGTGAAGAAATAGTTTCAAGCTCATTCTGATAGTAAGATGCCAGGATGTTGGTACTCTCTTGATAGTCGCTAGCAAGTTCGTTAAGTTCTGTGCGCGAGATATCTTTTACCACATAATAGGTAGCTCCAACAGAACCAACAATACAACAACAGATGATAGTTAGCATAACTATTGTTTTACTTAGTTTCATACTGATCTCCTCAAAACCAATTTAATGCAGGAAAAACACCCGGTCATTTAAGATTTTCTCTAATAAAAGAAAAGCTTATACGAAACAGTGCATTATTCGGTGTTTGTAGACAATGAAGACAAGAGAAAAGTGTGAATTTCATAAACGATCAAAGGATGATCTTAACGATTTTGTCAAAAAGTTGGAGCTTCAAGCCCTTGAAACAGCGGAAGAACGTATGCCGTTGTATATTGAGGTTGGCCTCAAAGATGCAAAACTAACATTGGATGTTGGCTGCGGCTCAGGCATGGTAACTAGAGATATTGCTAGATTTACCAAAGGTAAAGTCATTGGTATTGATGGTTCATTTGACATGATAGAAGTGGCAAAAAAGAGTCTCAGCGTGCATAAAAATACAAGACTGGTGGTTGGTGGTGCAGAGAAGTTACCATTTTGTGATAATACATTCGACATAGTTACCTGTAATCTGTTACTAATGTGGGCAGATGAACCACAGAAGGTTGTAAATGAGATGACACGGGTAACGAAACGAACAGGAAAGGTACTTGCATCACTAGAGCCAGATTATGGCGGTAAGCTGTACTGGCCTGAAAATCCAAAAATTGATGCTGTTTTTGCAGGGAAGGCAATCAAGAAAAAGGGCGGAGATCCTCATATCGGGAGAAAACTTCGTTTGTTGTTTGCTAGAGCTGGACTTGAAACCAAAGTAGGAATAGGGAACACACGCATCTGGAGTTGCGAAGAAGATAAATCCTATTATCTTCATGCTAGAGATTTTTATGTCAAAGCGTTAAAAGATGCAGGATTAACAGAGAAAGAAATTGATAAATGGGAATATGAGTATCTCAAATCGCTCGATGAAGGGGTACAGCTAAACTTTTTCCCACAATTTTATGCAATAGGGAGAAAACCATAGTCTTTATAACCAAGCATAAAATTTACCTGTGATGCTAAAATGACAGCCAAGATAATTAATGGTAGAGAAATTGCAAAGGATATTGGTAGTGCAATTGCCACTGAGGTAAAATCACTAACATCAAAATATAACATTACTCCAACCATTACTACTATCAAGATTGGCAATAATCCTGAATCAGAACTATATCTCAAATTAAGAGATAAGGCCTGTGATGATGTTGGAATTATCTCAAATCATATTAATTTACCAGTCGATGTTTCTGAGCAAAAAGTTTTACAGACAATAGAGCAGCTAAATAAAGATAGCAATACACATGGAATACTAATACAGTATCCAATACCAGATCATATTTCTACAGATTTATTGATGAGGTCGGTAGATCCTAAAAAAGATGTTGAAGGATTCAATCCATACAACATGGGCAATGCTCTTATTGGCAATGAATATATTATACCATGCACCCCGTTGGCTGTGTTAACGACTTTGGAACATGAAAAGGTAGATCTCAAAAGTAAAGATGTTGTTATTGTAAACCATAGTAATGTGGTAGGGAAACCATTAACTGCGCTGTTTTTGAATAGAAATGCCACAGTGAGTGTTTGCCATGTGTTCACCAAAGACATCAAACAATATACATCAAAGGCAGATATTCTAGTAACTGCAACTGGAATACCCAAAATCATTACTGCAGATCACGTCAAGAAAAAAGCATTTGTGATCGATGTAGGAATTGTATCTACAAAAGACGGTATTTGCGGAGATGTTGACATGGATTCAGTAAAAGAAAAAGCAGGAAAAGTAACACCAGTACCTGGTGGGGTTGGGCCAGTAACAGTGGCTTGCTCTTTAAAAAATATGCTAAAGACCTACAAAAACTGCGTAAAGTAGAATTGTTTTATGCTTCACTTTTGCTGAAAAAATAACTTCCCAGGCCCATCATTACAAGACAAATGACAAATACGATAGTAAGATTAGTTAATGGGGGGAGTACATTATCAACGCCTGTAAAACTGCCACGTAATCCGTCGACCATATAAAACATAGGATTTGCATAAGAAATTGTACGAAGCAATTCAGGTAAACTAGGATTCGCTTGAATTGGGAAAAATGCTGATGAAAGGAAAAGTAATGGCATAATAAGAAGGTTCATAATAATTTGAAATCCTTGAAAATCTTCCATTTTTGAAGCGAGAACCAAACCAAAGCCAACAGCAGTAAACGCAATTAGAGCCATAAAAATCAGAGTTAAAAAAAGCCCTGCAACACTAGTTATTTTAATGCCCATTCCAAAAGCAATTATAAGAATTATGAACCCTTGAATAAGTGCAGTTGTTGCACCGCCAAGTGTTCTCCCAATAATTATAGACATTCTGCTTATCGGTGCAACAAGTACCTCTTGTAGAAATCCAAATTGTTTATCCCATAACACAGATATTCCTGCAAACATTGAGGAAAACAAAATTGCCATTGCAATAATTCCGGGAGCAAGGAATTGCAGATAATCTGTTCCCTCCATTCCTGGCAACATTGCAGCCCGTAAACCAGATCCAAGAATAACCAAGAAAAACAATGGTTGAATTATAATAGCGACCATTCGGCTCTTTGATCGTATAAATCGTTTCATTTGTCGTAGCCACATGACATAAATTGCCTGTAATTCTTGGTCCCCTCTCATCGCCTCCACCGCCCATGAGATGATTGATTAAGATTTTTTAATTGGTTTGTAGGTTCTTGATCGCGCATAGTTCTACCAGTAAAGTGCAAAAAGACGTCGTCAAGTGTTGGTTTTCTGACACTGATTGAGGTGATTCGTAACTTAAGTGATTGTGCAATTTCAATAATCTTAGGGATTTTTTCTTCGCCTTTCTTAACACCAAGTGTTAAAAATGAATCATGCTGCTTGATATTATTAATCCATGATTCTTTCTTTAATCGCTTAGTCAGAGCCTCAAGATCTGAGCAAGAGAGTGTGATAACATCATTTCCTATTGAAGTCTTTAGAGTCGAAGTCGAGTCAATTATCAGGATTTTACCATGATCTATGATACCCACACGGTCACAAAGATAATCTGCCTCATCCATGTAATGGGTCGTTAAGAAGATGGTAGTATTTTCTTCTTTATTCATCTTTTTGATGTACTCCCATATTGCTCTCCTTGTTTGGGCATCAAGACCAAGGGTTGGTTCGTCAAGAAATAGAACTTTTGGATAATGCATCAAACCTCTGGCAATTTCCAGTCTTCGCTTCATTCCGCCAGAGTAGTTTTTCACAAGAACATCTTTTTTATCTTCTAGATCGACAAGATGAAGCACTTCATCAATTCTAGATTTTCGTTTATCTCTAGAAATACCGTACATTCTAGCATGGTAATCGAGATTTTCTTTTCCAGTAAGTTCGGTGTCAAGTGCTGGCTCTTGAAAAACGATGCCCATACTTTTTCTTACTTGATCCCGTTGTTTACGAATATCAAAGCCAGCAACAGTTGCAGAACCATCTGTTAAGTTTAGAAGTGTTGTAAGCATCTTTATGGTGGTTGTTTTTCCAGCACCATTTGGCCCAAGAAATCCAAAGATTTCTCCTTTTTTAACAGAAAAAGAAATAGCATCAACGGCTGTAAGTTTGTCAAATTTTTTCGTGAGTTTATTTGTTTCTATTATATCCAAGTTGTTAGCCTCTATTCCGCAAACAATATCCATTCTATTAATAAAAGTATTCATATCTTCTGGAGAAAACATGACAAAGATTTTATCTCTTGATGTGATGGGGTTTTCCGATGTCATTTTACGATGAAGTCACAGATCTTATTCTATCACAAAAAATCCGATCGAAAGGAGAATTGCATCGAGCGAAGATTAAACTATGTAAAAAATACAAGATCGACAATATTCCTTCAGACAGTGAGATATTGGCTCGTCTGCCTGATAACGTTTCAGATGAAGAGAAAGAGATGGCTGTATCCATATTACGTCGTAAGCCTATGAGAACAATATCTGGAGTTGCCATTGTTGCTGTGATGACATCGCCAGAGGCATGCCCTCATGGGAGATGTATTCCTTGTCCAGGTGGTCCTGAAACAAATACACCACAGAGCTATACGGGGTATGAACCAGCAGCGATGCGAGCATTGCTTAATGATTTTGATCCTTATTTGCAGACGACGAGCAGGTTGAAACAGTTAGAGGCGATCGGTCATTCTGTCGATAAAATCGATTTAATTGTGATGGGTGGAACTTTTACTGCACGAGCACCGTACTATCAAGAATGGTTTGTTAAGCGATGTTTTGATGCGTTAAATGGTATGGAGTCAGCTTCACTAACAGAGGCAAAAAAGAATAACGAGACTGCTAAATCTCGTTGTATTGGATTAACTGTAGAAACTAGACCAGATTGGTTCCGACTACAACATGTTGATCAAGCATTATATCTCGGCGCTACCAGAGTTGAATTAGGCGTTCAAACAGTATTTGATGATATACTCCACAAAATGGAGCGAGGGCATACTATATCCGATACAATAGCTGCCACGCGTATTGCCAAAGATAGTGGATTAAAAGTTTGCTATCACATGATGCCGGGTTTGCTTGGGACTAATGAAGAGATGGATATTGAAGCATTTCAAGATATTTTTGAAAAATCTGATTTTAAACCTGATATGCTTAAGATTTATCCTACACTGACAGTCAAAGGAACCAGATTATATGATCTATGGAAAGAAGGCGAATATAATCCATTGACGACAGAAGAGGCTGCAAAACGTATTGCAAAAGTCAAGAGTTTTATTCCCGAATGGATACGCATTCAAAGGATACAAAGAGATATTCCAGCGCAATATATTGATGCAGGTGTTGACAAGAGTAATCTGCGGCAAGTTGTAGAGGCTGAGATGAATGCGCAAAATGAAGTATGCAGATGCATCCGGTGTCGAGAGATAGGACATAAGTCATTGCAAGAAGGCATGGAACTAAGCGAAGAAGATATTGGTTTTGATTCTACCCATTATAAAGCAAGTGGCGGAGAAGAAATTTTTATCTCTCTTGTTGAAGAGGCTCATAATGCTCTTGTTGGATACCTTAGATTAAGAGACATACTTCAATCTCACAGATATGAACTGCAAAAACACCCATGTATGATTATTAGAGAGTTGAAGGTTTTAGGTAGAGAACTTCCCCTAGGTCAGAGAACTGGTGAAGGATGGCAGCATAAGGGTTTTGGAAAGGAACTAATTGGTGAAGCAGAAAGAATTTGTCTTGAAGAGTTTGATAAAAAACATTTGTTTGTTCTAAGTGGTGTTGGGGTAAAAGAATACTATAGAAAACTTAGCTTTAAAGACGATGGTGTTTATCTTAGTAAGACTATAATATAAGTTGTTGTTTTCAGAGTTTTAGTATGAAGATTCAAACCGAGTGTGTTCCTTGTTTGATTAAGCGTATTATTTTTGAAGCTAAGCAGAGTACAAAAGATCCAGAGGTTATAAAAAATGTTATAAAAAACGCTGGAAACGCACTTGCTGAACTGTACGACCCCGACGAATGCAGTATAACAATTGCTACAAAAGTCCATAAAATTACCTATGAAACGCTAGGAGACAGCGATCCATACAAAAAGTTAAAAGAAAGAAGTTATAATGTTGCTCAATCACTTATTCCAAAGGTTGAAGAACTCATTGAAAAATCTGATGATCCGCTTAAAACGAGTATGCTTTGTGCAGTTATTGGGAACACGCTTGATTTTGGAATTGAAGGTGCCAGTAATAATCCAGAACTTCTTACTGAATTTTTTGAAGAGTCGATAGAAAAAGGACTGGGATATGATGATACTGAAAAACTAAAAGAATTGCTCTTGAAATCAAAAAATGTTTTACTTTTTACAGATAACTGTGGAGAATTCAACTTTGATAAGATTTTATGTCGTGAGATAAAGAAATTCAATCTGGATGTTAATCTTACACTCGTTGTGAAAGGTGAACCGATTCTAAGCGACGCAACAATGGAAGATGCAAAAAAGTTAAAATTTGATGATGTTGTTGATAGAATATTGACAACTGGTTGTTTTGCAGTAGGTGTTGATTTTAAGCAACTAACGGAAGATCTTAAAGAAGCATTGGAAGAAACCGATTTGATAATCTGTAAGGGTATGGCAAACTATGAGGCTTTTTCAGAAACAGATTA
>CAZYFW010000033.1:0-11469 GCA_964646685.1 uncultured Thermoplasmatales archaeon | reverse complement strand
TTTTTACTTCACATGCATTACCGATGTGACAATTGTTTCCAATCGCTGTATGTGGGCGGATATAACAGTTTGGTCCGATTTTGCAATCATCACCAATAATGACCGGGCCTTCAATATAGCTACCAGAAAGTATCTTTGTATTTTTACCAATAATGACAGTTCCTTTCAAAGTAGCATTTTTTTCTACATTACATTGGATGTCTTCCTTCATCTTTTTGAGAATTTCTTCATTTGCATCTAAAAGATGCCAAGGATAAACAGCATCTCGCCATTCTTCCAAGAGAACACCATGGATGGTTTGTTCTTTTACAAGAAAATTAATCGAGTCAGTAATCTCATATTCCCCTCTTGGCGATTTATCTGTCTTTTTGATGTGTTCAAACAGCGTTTTGTTGAAATGATAGATGCCTGCGTTTATGATGTTTGAAATAGGTTTTTCCATTTTTTCGTAAATTTTGACAATGTTTTTTCCTTTTATTTCAACAATACCGTAATCATTTGGATTTTCAACTTCTAGAAGTCCCATGCTGTTTTCTTTTTGTGCGATATTTTTTATATCATTTTTTCCAAAAATAGTATCTCCACATAAAACAATAAAATTATTCACAAATTTCTCAACCATTCCAATAGCATGAGCAGTTCCAAGAGCTTTTCCTTGATTTATATATTCGATGTTAACATTCCATTTTTCACCATTACCAAAATAGTTTCGTACCATCTCGCTTTTATAACCGACGACAAAAACAAAATCTTTGATGTCGGCATCAATCGCAATTAATAAATTCCATTCCAGGAGAGGTTTATTTGCAATAGGGAGCATAACTTTTGGTCTAGTGTAAGTCAAAGGGTGCATCCGTTTTCCTTCACCAGCAGCTAAAATAACACACTTCATTTTTTCATCTCCTCAATCCACCGTCACCGATTTAGCAAGATTTCGTGGTTTATCAATAGAGCAACCTCTTAATTTGGCAACATGATATGCAAGCAGTTGAAGAATTACTGCGATAGAAATACCCGAAAGAGGCGATCCATTTGAAGGAAAGCGCAACACAAAATCTGCATGCTTTTCAATTTCACTATCTTTTTCATCAGCAATGGCAATGACTGGCGGTTCTCGTGCCTTAACCTCCCCAATGCTCGTAATCATCTTATCATAGGTTTCATCCTTTGCAACAATAGCAACAACGGGTGTGTCTTTAGTAAGGAGGGAAAACGGGCCGTGCTTTAGTTCACCAGATGCAAAGCCTTCCGCGTGAATATATGATATCTCTTTCAATTTAAGGGCACCTTCAAGTGAGAGTGGGTAGTAGATGCCTCGTCCAATAAAAAATACAGATTGCGCATCCTTGAGGTGTTTTGCAATTGCCTTTATCTCATCACTATTGTTAAGAATTTGTCGTACTTGCCCAGGCAATTTCTTTAATTGTAGAATATAGTGATAGATTTCATCAGGTCCCAGAGTTTTTCTGATAGAGGCTTCTTTTAAAGCAAGTAAAAAGAGGGTTAGGATTTGTGAGGTGAATGTTTTTGTTGCCGCAACGCCAATCTCAGGGCCCGATTGGGTAAGAATGTAGGCGTCTGCAATACGTGTTGCCGTGCTTCCAATAACATTTGTAATAACAATGGTCTTACATCCAGCGCTTTTTGCCGTCCTAAGCGCTGCAAGAGTATCAGCAGTTTCTCCAGATTGAGTAACAGCAATAACAAGCGATGTGTCTTTTTTTACTCCAAAGTAACGGAATTCTGAAGCAAGTTCAACAAACACAGGAATTTTCGTGAGCTGTTCAATTAAATATTTGCCAACAAGGCCAGCATAAAAAGAAGTCCCACAAGCAACAATGTACATGGAGTCGTATTCTGTATTTAGTATTGATTCTACTCGTTCAGGAAAATTGATTTTTTCTTCAATTTCAGATATTCGTCCTCGCAATACCTGGCGGATGCTCTCGGGCTGATCATAGATTTCTTTGAGCATAAAATGATCGAATCCGGACTTTTCTGCGTCCTTAACATCCCAATTAACAATTTTTTCTTTTTTGGTTACTTCTTTTTTCTTTCCATCAATCACGCGGATGGAATTTTTGGTTATTACGGCAATTTCTCCATCGTCGAGATACATTACTCGATTAGTATAGTTGAGCAATGCAGGGATATCCGAGGCTAAAAAGTTCTCATTATCACCTACGCCTATAACCAAAGGACTTTCATTACGAGCTCCAATAATCTTATCTGGCTCTTGCTCACTTAAAACCACAAGTGCATATGATCCTTTGATTTTTTTCAATGCACTACAGACGGCGTTTTCGAGTGTATCGACATATTCTTCCTCAATAACATGAGCGATAATTTCTGAGTCTGTTTGTGAGGAAAATTTATGTCCTTTTTGCTGAAGTTCTTCCTTAAGTGACTGAAAATTTTCGATGATGCCGTTATGGATTATCGCTATCTTTTTATTGCCGCTTAGATGAGGGTGTGCATTTTCCTTACTCACTTTTCCATGCGTGGCCCAACGTGTGTGGCCTATGCCAATTGTTCCTTTCATCGTAGGAAGATTTTTTTCTAAATTAGATATCTCGCCTACTTCTTTGCAAACGCTTAACTTCTTATCAATAATCCCTACACCTGCAGAATCATATCCTCGGTATTCCAGACGTTTTAGACACTCGATAAGCACGCTTTGTGCATTTCTAAATCCCGTATAACCGACGATTCCACACACGTTACATCACGTTAGTTTTACTTGGAATGTTTTTAGTAATTCGATTCAAAGAAGAAACTTTGCATTGTCTGCCTATAATGATACCTGGTTCAGTTGCAACACCATCCCCCACAACACTATCTTCTCCAATCATCACACCGATGTCTTTTAATTTTTTAAATTCTTGTTCAATTTCAGCAGTAGCCTCTCCAGGAATTATCGAAAAATTATTGCCAATACGAGTTCCCATTCCAATAACAGAATGAGAGATTGTAGAATGAGAAGCAATGTGCACATCGTTCATGATTACACTATTTCTAATTTCATTGAATGGATGAACAACTGTATTATCCCCAATGGTTGTAGATGGAAAAATGCATGCATTTGGACCTATCTCACAACCCTCGCCTATAACAACCGGTCCAACTATATAGCAACCCGAATAAATTGTGGTATCTTTTCCGATCGAGACTGCTCCTTTCATAAAAACGCCTTTTTCTATCGTTCCTGAAATAGATGCAGAACTCTGATGAATCATAGCCTCATTTACTCGAATAAGATCCCAAGGATAAACTATATCCATCCACGAGTCTGCAGTTATGGTTCTAATTTCTTCACCGCGATCAACAATAGATTGAACCACGGAAGAAAGAGCGTAAATGCCCTCAGATGCTAGCTTCTCTACATCATTAAATATCGTATTAGGAAGTTTGTATATCCCTGTTGAAATAAACTTACCAGTTTCTTCTTTTGGTTTTTCAACTATTTTTTTAAGTTTGTTTTTCTCTATAAAAACCATACCGTATTTTGATGGATGAGAGTGTTCTTTGATAAGAAGTGAATATGCTGATTTATCATGCATTAATTTTGAAATGCTCTTTTGATCAATGATGTTATCCCCAGATAAAACGATAAACGGATGTTTTAGATGTTTTTTGGCTTGCAACAACGCATGAGCAGTTCCAAGTTGTTTTTCCTGTACGATATAAGTTATCTTGACACCATCATAATTCTTAAAATACTCCATAATCACTTCTTTTTTGTACCCGACTACCATGATGATATCAGATATGCCGCTGTTTTTCACAGCATCGACAACGTACTCCAATACTGGTTTATTGACAACTGGCAGCATCACCTTTGGCATAGTTTCAGTAAATGGTCGCAGTCGTTTTCCTTCCCCTGCAGCTAAAATTACAGCTTTCATTAAAATCGCCTTCTAGGTGTAAGCTTACTTCGCATATTTTACATTTTCTTACATATTCTGCATTTTTGATAGCATGCACTAGTCTTCTTTGACAAAAATAAACTATGTCTAGTTAACAAATAATATCGAATGATCGCATTTTTCAGCTAGTTTTTTCTTTAAGTTTTTTACAGGTATTCCGAGTATGCCTTTTTTCTTTTGTTCTCTTCCGATGATTACTAGTTTTGGCTGAAGTTTCTCGGCAGCTTTAAGCGTCTCTTTTTCTAAGCTGCCTTTTACTAAATCTACCTTTATTTTTTTGTTCTTCATTTCTTCTGCAAAGCTTTGCCCAGAAAACAGAAGATCTCTTTCAGGTTTTTTACATGATCTTGTCCCATCTTTATCTACCTGAACATTATCTTCTGTGTCAACAACATATATCATGTGTAGTTTCCAGCCTAAAACTTCTGAAAGTTTCAAACTTATTTCAGGGACCTTTTTGTTTGGCGCCAAATTTGAGCAAACTGCAAGTATTGATTTCCTTTCACTTTTAGCAACGATCCACACAGGTATATCAATTTCATCCAACAACCTGTAGTTAAGAAGACATTTTTTTTCATGCCCCATCATTACTAGGTCATAGTCTTTTTTCTTAGTTTCACGTTTTATAACCTCGCTAAACTCCCCTTCAGCGATCTTTTCTTCAAAAGTTATTTTTTTGTTTTTATAACGATACTTCGCCTCATCAAAAATAATATTGTCTGCTGTAAGTTTCTGTTTTCTGATCATCTCATTTTTTGTTTCAGATATTTCATACTGTGTTCTATATGAATCTGAAAGTTTATCTGCCTGATCAAGTGTCTTTGTTTCAATTATATAAATTAAATCTATCTTGCTTTTAAATTTCTCAGCAAGAAAAACACTTCTTTCAATTAGATCCTTTGAATAGAACTCTGATGATATAGCAACTAAGATATTTTTAAACATTAGAACAAACCTCCTACGTTTTTCATAATCCTAAAACCCCCATCCAATAGGTAATCGCAACAACAAATACAACTACAATACAAAGGATATTTGCAACTACACCTGCTCTAAATAAATCCTTTGTTGAAAAATAACCTGAAGAATAAGTAATAGCATTTCCTGGAGTTGCTATAACAAGTATGAATGCAAGACCGCCAGAAAGTGCAATAACCATTGATGCCAGCAAAGGACTAATTCCAGGTATCTCAGTTGAAATTGCAAGTCCAATTGGAAGAAGAATTGCTACTGCCCCAATATTTGACATAACGTTTGTCAATAAAATTGTAAAAATAATAATTGCCAGAACAACTAAGTATGGATTTGCACCTGCTGTGCTGAAAAGCATATCTGCAATCCATTCTCCAGCACCAGTTTTTTGAACGCCGATTCCAAGGGTTATTGCACCACCATACAACAATATAATTCCCCATGGAACTCTTTTTTCAACATCCTTCCAATTAATTGCTCCTGTTAAAAATAACAAAATGCTTCCAAGTATGGCGATTACTGCGAGTCCGAAGTATGTATAAGATGAAAATAATATCCAAAGCAAAATAGTGAATATTAAGATAGTTAAAACCAAAATCTCATCTTTATTCATTTTACCTGCGATGTTTACTTGTTTTTTAATTTCTGTTTTTCCAGCAGTGATATCTTTTATTTCGATTGGAAACGTAAATTGTAAAATGAGCCAAACCAAAGGTAGCGAAATTAAAACAACTGGCATTGCATAAAGCATCCATTCAAAAAAGGTAACATGTATTCCAATATCTGATAAAATCCCTACTGTTAAAGGATTTCGAGCGCCACCTATCAATGTTCCTAAACTTCCAATAGAGCACCCATATGCAATAGCAAGCATACTTATTTTCCCAAAGTTACTTTGTTTTGGAACAACTTTCATTGCAATTAAAATCGAAACGACAATAGGTAAAAATAATGCTGCAACACCATGTTCAGGCATTACAAAGGATAAAAATGCACAAGAAAGCATAATTCCTAATGTAAAAAAACGTGGACTTTTTTCAAATTGAGATAAAAATTTCAAGGCGATACGTTTGTGAAGCCCGTGTTTTTCTATTGCACCTGCGATGATAAATGCACCTATCAAGAAAAATACAGCTTGATTCCCAAATGAGGAAAAAACTTCTGCGGGTTTTAAAACATGAAGTAAAGGTTGAAGAATCATTATGAAAAGACCGGTTACGGCCAGAGGAATTGGTTCAGTAATCCAAAGAACCGCAGCCATTAATAAAATTCCTATCATTACTTGGCCTTCTGGCGTTAACCCTTCAAATGTTATGTTGAAATATGCAGTTACATAAAATATAATAATTATCAAAAATGCTATTGCAATAAAAATATAATCTCTATTTTTTGAATGAGTTGAATCTTTTTCTCTTTTTAACTTAATAGACTTCATTTCAAATCTCAATATATCCTAAATCTTCTAATTTTTTCAATACTTTTTGTACACTTTCATTAACGGCCTCATTGTCTGTATCAATGATCAATTCAGGATTTTCTGGCTCTTCATAAGGATCATCAACACCTGTAAAATCTTTAATTTCTCCCAAAAGAGCTTTTTTATACATTCCTTTTACATCTCGTTTTTTACAAACTTCAATAGGACATCTGATATAGATTTCTACAAAATTTCCGATTTCTTTTCTTGTTTTATTTCTTCTTTCTTTGTAGGGTGAAACAAACGTTGCAAGAACGGCTACGCCACTTTGTGTTAAATCTTTTGCAAGAGACGTCACACGGTTTATGTTTTCATCTCTATCTTCTTTTGAAAAACCTAAGTTTTTTGTAAGGTTTTTTCTGACGATATCTCCATCTAATCGTTCAACTTTGTATCCTTTTTCTTTTAAAATATATGCAACTTTATCTGCAATTGTTGTTTTACCGCAACATGGCAGACCTGTAAACCAAGCTGTAAAGCCTTTTTGGTTTTTCATTTTAAAAACCTTAGCTACGATAGAAAATCAATTATTTCCTTTACAAATGAATCAGTTTTTTCTTTAGGAACTATTGCTCCAAGAACTTCTTTTTTTCCCCCACATTTAAAACCCAGTTCTTTTCCTCGCATTATCATGGGATTTGCATCTTTTTTTCCTCGAACATATACTTGATCTCGATCTTTAAAAAAACCAGTGTTTATAACAATTGTATTTTTTCCACTATCCCATGCAACTCGTCTAGTAATAGTTGAAATAATATTATATTGGGTGTTTACTTTTTTCAATATGACTCCATCAACTTCATCATATGGGAGATTTAGTTGTTTTTTAAGCTCCCCGTCAAGCCTTGTATAACTTTCATTCCATTTTAAATTTTTAAGGATATCTTGAGTAGATTCATTTTTGATTAAGAATCTTGGTGCTTCTTCAACCGCTTTTTTATCACCGAGTTTATAATTTGAATCCAAAAGATAAGCCATTTTTAGTAAATCATCAAATGTTAGATTGTTATTTTTACAAAAATCATCAATCATTTCTGAAAAACTTTTGTTATTTCTAATTTTTTGTTCGTGATCACCAATAATACCAAGCAAAGCGTAAAGATTGACATCATTTCCTAAAAAATCATTGACAATCCAACTAGCAGATGGATAATCATCGGGATTTTCTCCTTTGATTATAGGGTTGTTATGAAAAACTTGTTTTATTTCTTTTCCAAGATGATGATCAAATATCATAACTTTTGCATTTTTTGTCAATCTTAGAATATTGTCCTCTGGAAGATTCATATCAGCAACAATTACAAAATCATAGTTTGAATATTCGCCAAGTTCTTTATCGGTTAAGAAATAATTACCGAGTTCAGGCGTTTTATTTACAATGTCTTTATCTGACAAATGATCAAGTAAAAGTTTCGCAGAACATATGCCGTCTGTATCCCAATGGTGGATCAAAAGACCTTTTCCATTTAATTCTTCTAGCATGATTTATTCCTCCACCTAATCTCTTATCATCCCAGCTCCAACAGTTTCATTTGTGGTTTCATCAATTAAAATTAAACTACCAGTTGCTCTATTTTTTCTATAGCTGTCAAAAAACAATGGTTGAGCGGTTCTAAGTTTTATTCTCCCGATGTCGTTTAATCCCAATTCAGTTGCACCTTCAATCCTGTGAAGTGTGTTTATATCAATTTTGTAAGTGATTTCTTTTACAATTGCTTTTGTTTCTTTAGTGGTATGACGAATAACATATTTTTTCCCTGGACGTAGTTTTTTATTATTCATCCAACATACCATTACATCTAAATCTTGGCTAATTATCGGAAGGTTTTGTTCTCTTACTATCATATCTCCCCTGCTTACGTCTAGATCATCCTCAAGTTGTAGTGCAGCAGACATTGGTGGAAAAGCTTCCTCTACCGCGTTATTTCGATATTCAACAGTTTTGATAGTCGTTGAAAAACCAGAGGGCAAGACTTTTACCTTATCGCCAGGTTTAAACACACCACTTGATATCTTTCCAGCGTATCCCCGGTAATCATGGAATTTGTCATCTCTCGGTCTGATAACATATTGTACAGGGAAACGGCAGTCAATTAGGTTTTCATCACTTCCAATATGAATATTTTCTAGCAGATACAAAAGTGTTGGACCTTTATACCAATCCATATTTTCTGATTCGTCAACTACATTATCACCAAGTAAGGCACTAATCGGGATAAAATAGATATCAGGTACATCTAGTTTTGAAACAAAATCTTTGATTTCGTTTTTTATTCGATCATAAACTTCTTTTTTGAAATCTAACAAGTCCATTTTATTTATACAAATAACAAAATGTGGTATTTGCAATAATGATGCGATAAAAATATGACGGTGTGTCTGTTCAACTACTCCGTTTCTTGCATCCACCAGCATAAGGGCAAGATTAGCAGTTGATGCTCCTGTTACCATATTTCTTGTATACTGGACATGCCCTGGCGTGTCAGCAATTATAAATTTTCTAACGGGTGTTGCAAAATAACGGTAAGCAACATCAATTGTAATTCCCTGTTCGCGCTCTGCTTTCAAACCATCCATTAAAAGTGCTAAATTAAGATCTTCTCCTCTTTGTTTACTTACTTTTTCAACGTTTTCAAGCTGATCTGAAAACAATGTTTTACTATCATAAAGTAGTCTGCCGATGAGTGTGCTTTTACCATCATCTACGCTGCCCGCTGTTGTAAAACGCAAAAGTTCCATGTCCAAATAGCCATTTGCATCCATTAGAAGTACCCCTCCTTCTTACGATCCTCCATTGCTGTCTCTGAACGCTTATCATCTGCTCTACCGCCTCGTTCAGAACTGCGTACCTCTGCTACTTCTTGGACAATTTCTTCAACGGTTTTTGCTTTTGATTCTGCAAGCCCTGTGCAAGTCATATCCCCAACTGTTCTGCATCTAACTATCATCACTTTTACGTTCTTTTTTTCTTCTTCATCTAAGTTTAAATATTCAGAAAATGCAAGGATGACTCCATCTCTTATGATACATCTTCTCTCATGCGAAAAATAAATTTTTGGTATCTCAATTTTTTCTTTTAAAATATATTGCCATACATCCATTTCAGTCCAGTTGCTTAGTGGAAATACTCTAAAATGCTCCCCTACGTTTTTTCGTCCGTTGTATATATCCCAAAGTTCAGGGCGTTGATTTTTTGGATCCCATTCTCCAAAATCATTACGATGGGAAAAGAACCTTTCTTTAGCTCTTGCCTTTTCTTCATCTCTTCTTCCACCACCAATTGCACAATCAAATTTATTTTTGGCGATTGCATCTAAGAGTGTTGTTGTTTGTAGATAGTTTCTACTTGCATATTTCCCTGTTTCTTCTTTTACTCTTTTGTCATCAATAGATTTTTGAACAGATCCTACAACTAATCTAGCTCCTAATTTTTTAAGGAAGCTATCTCTGTATTCCAATGTTTCTTGAAAATTATGTCCAGTATCTATATGCAAAAATGGATATGGGATGTTTGCTGGATAAAACGCCTTTTTTGACAAATGTCCCATAACAATAGAATCTTTGCCTCCTGAAAACAGTAGACAAGGATTCTCAAATTGTGCTGCTACTTCCCTAAGTATGAATATTGATTCTGATTCTAGTTTATCCAAATGTGTTAGATTGTAATGAGTCATAAGACAATGCCGTTATAATAAAGATATTATAAAACTTTACTCCAGGATATAACATTATAAAAAAAGAAATAATAGAGATGCTATTACACTGCCACATAAAGGTGAAAAAGTGAAAAAAGAGTGTGTAAAAATTGCAGTGATTCGTATCGAAGGGACCAACTGTGAACAAGAATCCTTTGATGCTTTCAAAAGACTTGGTGCAAACCCTGAGTTTGTTCATTTAAAACAGTTGTTAAATATTGATTGTAATAAAGAGGAGAAACGAGATATTTTTGACTATCAATGTTTAATGATTCCAGGGGGCTTCTCAGCTGGTGACTATATCCGAGCTGGGGCGATTTTTGCAGCTCGAATTAAGAGTAAATTACAGAAACAACTCAAAGAATTTGTCAAACAAGAATATCCTGTGTTGGGTGTTTGTAATGGTTTTCAGGTGCTGACGGAGCTTGGTTTACTACCAGGGATTGATGATATTATTAGTTCAGTTCCTGATGCATGTTTAAATATTAATGACTCGGATCGGTTTGAGTGCCGCCCTACCTTGCTCAAACATGAGAACAATGGAAACTGTGTATTTACCTCCGACATTCCAAAAGGGGAGATTCGGTTAATTCCTAGTGCACACGCTGAAGGGAAATTGTTATTCTCAAATGACAAACAAGAAGAATATCTTAAAAAATTAGAGAAGAATGACCAGATTGTATTCAGGTATGTCGATCCTGAAGGAAATTATGCAGGATATCCGTGGAATCCCAATGGTTCAATCTCAAATATTGCAGGCATTTGTAATCATCAAGGAAATGTCTTTGGGATGATGCCCCACCCAGAAAGAACTTTCTATAAACATCAACATCCAGATTGGACAAAGAAAGGGCTAACGAAAAATGTAGGCGACGGTCAAGCCGTTTTTACCTCGGTATTAAACTACATCAGTAAAAGGTTCTAACATGCCAAGAGTGGCAACGTGTCTGTTGATTAATGAAGAAGGTAAATTACTTATTCTTAAGAGAAGTGATAAAGTAAAAACATACAAAGGTTTGTGGGGAGGCATCGCTGGTTACGTTGAGTCGGGTGAAGAACCTTATGAAACAGCATTGAAAGAAATACAAGAAGAGGTTGGTATTGAAAAGGAACATGTTGTTTTGATTACTCAAGGAAATATTGTCAAATTTACTGACATATATGAAGGAAACCAATACGAATGGACAATCTACCCTTTTGTTTTTAAAATTAGAAAAAATGAGAAAATACAAATAGACTGGGAGCATTTAGAATATGTTTGGATAACGCCTTCAGAAATAACGCGTTATGAAACTGTACCTCACCTAAAACAAACAGTTTCAGAATTATTATTGTGAAAATGTTGGATGGGGAAGCGTGGAGGTGGTGAGGAGAGATAGGAAAAAATTAGGATTACTCC
>CAZYFW010000032.1:0-11922 GCA_964646685.1 uncultured Thermoplasmatales archaeon | reverse complement strand
CCGAGGAAGCGAAGGCGGAACGGGGTTATAGGGGTGGAACCCCTATTTCACTCTATCTCTAAGAATATACAGCAACACTAAAGATGGTACAACAGCAAAAACAATCATCAGTAAAATATATAGATACATAGAAAAGAAAAACAAAAATTACCTAATAATCCTTATGCAACAACAGAACCTATTATAGTTAAAACTGAAAAACCTGATGCGAATACAAAATACGTCACATACATCAAGGCCCATGCTGAAGTGTTCTCCAAGTGTTTTGATTCTTCCTCTTTGATCATCAAATGAAAGATGAAGTACGCAGGTATGGCCAAAAATGTTAGCAACCAAAGATAGGATTCTAATATACCGCTATCAACCAAAAGAGGAATCAAGACAAACGGGAAAAACATAAACGGCAACGCCATAAATGCTGCTTTTTTAACTCCAAAAGTATTAACTAATGTACGTGTCCCAGTTTTTTTATCTGCCTCACTGTCAGTAACGTCCTTAGTAATTGAACCACCAATCAAAAAGAGCATAGCAATCAATCCAATTGCCAATGGCAATGGATGAATTACGGTGCCAAAAACACTCCATGATGCCAATATACCCAAGAATCCTCTAGGGATACCGACCCACAACTGGTTGAAAAACAAAAAATCTTTCATTCTTGGTGGGAGTGAGTAGGTAACTGTAAATAATGTTATGAGAAGGACGAGAACGCAGAACATAACATTAACCATGATAGAAAGTGAAAAAGCGACGATGTACAGAATAAGTGATACTGCTTTAGCTTCACCAGTAGAAATATCCCCTCTGATTATTGGACGATATGGTTTTGAAATTTTATCTGTTTCAAGATCAGTTACTTGGTTCAACGCATTAGAAGCTCCGTTTAATATGGAAAGGGAAAAACTGGCAGGAAGTATTACCATCCACCATGTTGTAAACAAATCCCCCGTTCCCCCATTGTAAAAGAAACTTGCCACCATGATACAGGTTGATACAATGATAGGTGCAAGTAATGTAAATGGTCGTATCAGGTCAATGTAACCTTTGATTTTATGTTTCAGACTCATATCTGCTCCCCACGACTGTAGTTTTGTGAATATTACAATATAAATATTGTTTGACAATCATTACCAAAAGTCTTTACCAATCTCCTTAAGACGATTGGGATGAGGTTTTATATAACAAAAATATTAACATTACAAAACCTTGGGAGGTCGACATGGCAACATTTCGAGGATTTATCGCGATAGATATAGATGCATCTTCAAAGCTTATACAGTTTGAAAATGAAATCAATAAAATAGGAGCAAATGTAAAGCTTGTAGACCCAAAAAACATTCACATAACCCTCAAGTTTCTTGGAGACACAGACGAATCACTGATAGATGAAATAGAAACAATCATGAAAAACGCTGTAGATGGCATAGATCCTTTTAACATCCAATTGAAGGGAACAGGCGTGTTCCCAAATCAGAATTACATCAAGGTTGTTTGGATAGGAATAGATAAAGGTGAACAGATAGGAGATATTGCAAGGAAAATCGACGAACCTCTTTTAAAACTTGGATTTGAAAAAGAAAAAAGAGAGTTTTCTTCTCATTTAACCATTGCTCGAGTTAGGAATGCAAAAAATAAAGAGCAACTAGTAAAGATCATTAATAAATACAATGAGGCAGAGTTTGCAGATATCAAGGTGGATTCAATCACACTAAAGAAAAGCGAGCTGACACCGAAAGGACCAATCTACACAACTCTAAAAGAGATACCGCTATCGGGATGAGGTAGTAAAATGGAACAATGGCTTATTGTTTTGGGACTTATCAACATTGCATTGCTCATTGTTGGAATTAAGTTATTCTTACCTGAAAAAGTATTCAAAAAAAGTATTGCCAAGCACTATAGAACTGGGAAAACACATCTCCCTTACCTCCTCATTATTATTGGCGTTGTAGCAATCCATTTGATTGAAGTTAATTTCATTGATCCTCATACCACTGCATGGGTGGGTGTAGATTTTGCAGAGGTAATTCAAAGCATCGAGGGCGATACCGTTGTCTGGTTTACACAGCATTGGACGCCGCTTCTTGTGTACTTCTTTGTACTGATGTACATAGCAGTATACCCATTCACATTATGGTTTTCAATATTGTATTTTCTTCTAGTCAATGAAAAAAGAGCTATGAAAAATTTGGCTTATGGCCTATTGCTTATCTACGCCATTGCACTACCGTTCTATTTATTCATCCCGATTACTAATGTATATGTGTACAATAATATAGACTCAGCACTAGAGACTGCAATTCCAACAGTCGAACGGTTCTTCTACTCGATGACAACACAAAACAATTGTCTACCATCATTACACGTTGCAATGACTATACTTGTTGCTTGGTCGGTTCGATTGACAGGAAATAAGAAATTCACGTATTTTGCCTACTTCTCCATGATTTCTGTAATTATCGCGGTTATCTATTTAGCCATTCATTGGATTACTGATGTCATATGTGGCATGCTCTTAGCTTCAGCGATTATTCTCATAATACGTCATTTCTTCAAGGAGGAGCACATACATGAAACATATTGAATTAGAAAACAACGTCTTGGAACGTGTAACTCCTTCTTCAGAATATAGAAAAAAAACAGATTCGGCCATCTATAAATTGAAAGAAAACATCCAAAGTGAAATTATAAAGAGGAAATTGCCTGTTTTTATCGAACTTGTAGGATCAAATGCAAAAGATACATATCTAAAAGATAAAATGGACATCGATTTATTCTTAGTGTTTCCAACAACCTTTCCAAAAGAAGAGATCGCAAGACACGCCCTTGAGATTGGTAGAACTTTGCTAGAAAAGACTGAAGAAAGCTACGCAGAACATCCTTATATTAGGGGATATTTTAACGATTATAAAACCGAAATTGTTCCATGCTATAAAATTGAAAATGCATCACAAAAACTGTCAGCAGTTGATCGAACACCATTACATACTGCATATGTAATGAAGCATCTCAAAGAATCACAAAAACAAGAGGTTCGATTGTTGAAGCAGTTTCTGAAAGGTATTGGTTGTTACGGCGCTGAAGCGGAGGTCGAAGGATTTTCGGGTTACTTGTGTGAAATTTTGATTATAAAGTATGAATCGTTTAGAAATCTAACAGAAGAAGCACAAAACTGGAAAAGACGAGAAAGACTAGCCCTAACTGATGGGAAACATCCATCATTTGATACACCGCTAACATTCATTGATCCGGTCGATATAAACAGAAATGTTGCCTCGGCGTTGGTTGAAAACAGATTCAATCTATTTGTAAAGGCATGTAAAGAATATGTAAAAAATCCGTGCATTACATTCTTTTTTCCCAATGTTACAAAGCCCTGGTCGTTGAAGAAAATTAAATCAGAAATACAAAAACAAGGATGTCTTTACATCGGAGTTAAGCTTGCTAAACCAGACCTTATCACAGAGAATCTTTATCCGCAAGTGCGTAAAGCCGCTAAATCAATTTTGGATGCTTGTAAAAGATACAATTTTACTGTTTATGATAGCACTTTTTATATCGATGAAGAGAAAAGCGAGATTTACATTATTGTAAAAGCAAAATCAGAATTACTCTCAAAAACAGTAGTTCATGCGGGACCTCCGGTCGAATTGAAAAGCAATGCAAAAGAATTTCTCAGTAAATGGTGTGATAATTCAAAAGTGATAAAGAAGGCATATGAAAAAAATGGCAGATTGTATGTAGAAATAAAACGGGATTATAGAAAAATAAACGGTTTTTTGAAAGACCAAATCAAACACCTGAGTATGGGAAGACATCTTGATGACATTATAAAGAAGAATTATGAAATCGTTGAACTAAAGGATCTTTTAAACGAAAATATGAAGGCATTTTGGACCATTTATTTAGATGGTAAAATGACTTGGGAAAGATAGCGTCCAAATCTATATATCCATGATGTCTGATATTTCGATCATATGAAAACGCTTGGGGTGTATACAAAAGATTTCTCATTGTATTATGATTTGTTAAAAGTTTTAGGGAAGAGAAAAATACCATATGTTTCACTTTCCTCGATTAAACATATTCCAAGCAAGATTGCAGTCGTAATAACATCTAACAATGAACTTCACGATATTGAATTAAAAAATGTCATAGCGGCTGATGCTTACGATAGTGTTGACCATGCCATTGATTTAGCGTTGCAAATGTTGATTGGCAAGGAACTCTATTCAAAAGTACATATTGGGATAGATCCTGGTGAACACCCTGGAATAGCAATTGTTGGAGATGACATTCTTCTTCAGAAAACAAATGTAGAAAATCCAGAAAAGGTTGCAATTATTGTAAAACGATTTCTAAGAGAATATCCTGCGACTGAAACGTTGATACGTATTGGCCATGGATCGATTATCACGAGGAATAGAATAATAAATTCTTTAATTCCGCTGAGGGTACCGATTGAGATTGTTGATGAAACAAAAACAACCTCTTCCCAACAGGTAGGAAGATACGAAAGGGACCGTGAAGCTGCTGCAGCAATTGCATTAATTCACGGTGGAAAGGTTCAAAGTCAGTTACCATTAGAACTTACCAGAGGAGATATTAGAAATGTTCAAGAACGTAGCAGAAAGCTTACAAATGGCATATTTTCAATATCTGAGAAAACAGCCATGAACGTTTTGAAAGGAAAAATAAGTCTAAAAGAAGCAATAGAGCTTGAAAAAAAGCGTAAATAAGCCAAATATTAACAGGTAAAGGTAGTAAATATTTTTTCTCTTCTTTCAAATTAATCTTAAAAACCAATATTTGTTTGGTAAAATTATCATACCTAACAGGTTTTTTGATAAATAATTGTAAGGGACAGATTTATGAAATAAAAAGACATATTGTTACAAGAGTATCTGATGAATAATGAGAAACCATATAAGACAAAGATAGAAAGAGACATAAAAATGCATGAAGATATCAGAGTATCAGGTCTTCAAGGCGGAAAGGTACTTGGTCATCATCTAGCATTATTTTCATTTGTTATGGGAATACCTCTATTATTGACAGGTTTGTATGGACTTTTTAATATGGCCCTTGGTCTAGGTTTTCCAATGAATGATGCAACAGTGATTCTTGTATTGGTTGTCCTCTCACTTGGTTCTTTATTTACAATTGGTGGATATTTTTTATATAAGGACAATTGAGGATATCAATAGGATTTAATTAGGGAAATAATTTTTTTAAAATAAAGAAAATATTCATACCTAGCAGGTTTTAATCATAGCATTTTGATAAGAAACTTACTATCTATTACTCCAATATATTTATTTTTACATCTCATCAAAAGGCGGTTTTTCAGGTCTTGACGTATAGTAAAGATCAACGGCCCAGCACGACGCTTGTGATGATACACAGTAACAATTATCCTCCAAGTAAGTGTCCATCTTGTGAGTTTCAGTAATTGGAAGCACCTTGATCTCATCAGCATCAAAATCAACCCTGAAACGGTTCGCTCCTGATTTTAGATAAAAACTCGGTGTGCTCTTGTATCCTTTGAAATATACCTTTTGAGATTCCTTTCCATTTTCATCATAGACATCCCAATGGTGGTCCTCACCATTTAAGATGATATGCAAACTGGAAGGGGTTGATTCTCTATGTATTGGCTCAGCCTTTATCCAGCAGTTGTCGTCCTTTCGAATCATTTTGAAATCAATGTCGTTTATGGTTGTGTTAAATCTCTTGTATTTTACAGCCATAACAACAGTAATTACTTAGAATCTAAACTATTTTTGCCCAATCTTATTCAGTTCCCATATGATTAACATTAGATGTAAGAAATGTGGTTGGAAGTTGCCTTTTTCTGCTATAGGACCTAAAGATAGTGTAGTAGATCGAGGCGGATCTAGTGTCAACTGTCCTAAATGAATAGAACTAAGCAAAACTATATAAGTAATGTAAGCAGTGTATACTAACAGAAAGAAATAGAAATAGGATTTTCACATTTTCGTTTTTTCGAATTTTTGAGATTTTTATTTTAGGCTCTTTTATACATTCCAGACGTAAATAGTTTGAGGAGGTGAAAACCAAATGAAAGGAACAGTAAAGTGGTTCAATGACAGAAAAGGCTTTGGATTCATAGAAGGCGAAGATGAAAAAGACATATTCGTTCATAGAAACTCTCTTGCAGAGGGGACCTATTTAGATGACGGAGATCGAGTTGAATATGAAATAGAAGCTTCCGACAAGGGACCAAATGCAATAAATGTAAAGAAATTAAAAAATAACTAATGATATGGTTAACAAACATTCATAGTTTAAAAGCAATCTGGTTTAATAAGCCAGGTTGCTATAAAAATTTTTAAACCAATTAAAGGAAACAAAGCTGAAAGAAGGGAAAATATGAAAAAAATTTGCAGATGTATTTATTGTGGGCAAAAATTTAGAACTGAAGAATCAATAAAAGATCACATGATAAAATTTGGAACACACATATAAACTTGATCTGTTGACATACAACTATTATTGATATTACTATGTTTAGAAGAGGGTGAAAAAATGAATAGAGCTTTTGAAAAGCACATGGATAAAAGAATAAGCGAAATGCGTGAGAGGATACGCAATTCTAGATTAAAAAAGAAAATAGAAATGAAAACATTTGGACAACGTGTCGAAAAGGCTACTTAGGCTGGAAATACCCCAAACGTTTATGAGCTCCCCTCATATGTTCGTTAGGTAAGAGTGATGAAAGTTAAAAGAGCTCTGATTAGCGTCTCAGATAAAGAAGGCGTAACTGATTTTGTTAAAGGATTATCTAAACTTGGTGTAGAAATTATATCAACCGGTGGAACTGCAACTATTTTACGAAAGGCAGGTATCACTATAAAAGATGTATCTGAGGTCACTGGCTTTCCAGAAATGCTTGATGGACGGGTAAAAACTCTTCACCCCATTATTCATGCAGGCATTCTTGCAAAAAGAGACGATAAAAAACACAAAGATACACTTAAAAAACACAATATCTCCCATATAGACCTTGTAGTTTGTAACCTATATCCTTTTGAACAAACAATACAAAAACCAAAAGTGGGAATTGAAGAAGTTATCGAAAACATCGATATCGGTGGTTCTACACTGATAAGAGCTGCTGCTAAAAACTACAAAGATGTAATTGTTGTGACAAACAAAGATCAATTTGACTGTGTTTTAGAGTCCCTGGAAAAAAATGGAGACATTAGCATTAATAAAAGAGAAAAACTCGCACTTGAGGCCTATACTCACACAGCCCAATACGATTCAATAATTTCACAATACCTCAGAAATAGATGGACTGACGAAATACTACCAGACTCTAATAGCATATCAATGAGAAAAATTCAAGATATGAGATATGGAGAGAATCCTCATTTGAAAGGTGCTTTTTATAGATACTTACCCAAGATTAGTGAACCTTGCATTACAAACGCTGTACAGATTCAGGGAAAAGAACTATCATATAACAATATTCTTGACGGTGACTGTGCAATTGAATGCATCAAAGAATTTTCAGAGCCTACTTGTGTCATAATAAAGCATGCAACACCCTGTGGAATAGCAAGTGCAGAAAAATTGTTGCAGGCCTGGAAGAATGCCTATGCAACTGATACATACTCACCGTTTGGTGGCATTGTTTCATTTAACAGAGCGGTATGGAGGGATGTAGCTAAAGAACTTTCAAATCTGTTTTTAGAGTTAATAATTGCCCCAGGTTTTACCAAGGAAGCATTAGATGTTTTTGGTAAAAAGAAAAACCTTAGACTTCTTGAGATAAAAGGATTAGATAAAAAAGTTGATAGAAAGGGTATGATCTTCAGAAGTGTCGTTGGAGGTTTTCTTTCACAAGAAAGAGATGTGAAATTAACTCCTAAATCAGATTGGAAGATCGTGACAAAGAAAAAACCCACAAAGGATGAAATTCGCTCTATGGAGTTTGCTGTTAAATGCGTAAAACACGTAAAATCAAATTCAGTTGTTTTTGTAAAAGATACACATACAGTCGGGATTGGTGGCGGGCAAACTGCTCGTGTTGATGCTACATGGATTGCTACAAACAAAGGTAAGGAAAACATCAAAAACTCTACGATGGCAAGTGATGCATTTTTCCCATTCCGAGACGGCATTGACCTCGCTGCAAAGGCAGGCGTAAAAGCCATCATTCAACCCGGCGGAAGCATTCGTGATGAAGAAGTTACCAAAGCAGCAGATGAACATGGCATAGCAATGGTTTTTTCAGGACAGAGATATTTTAGACATTAGCGGGTAAACCTTCTTAAATAGTAGCATATATCCACTGACAATGCAGTTTAGCGTAAACAAAAGAGACGGGCCTGCGCGGTCTGGTGAATTAACATTTGAAAATAAGCAAATTAAAACACCAAATATACTCTATGTTCATACCGATCGTTTTAATGCTCCCGATTTTGCTGATATCCTTATAAAAAATGGTAAACAACAAAAAGGAAAACCAACATTGAAAATTTCCAATCATTTAATCTATCCCAAGGACGTTCCAAAAGAACTGCACCTTTCTGCTATAAAACAACACAAGAAAGATAACGAAGATTATTACGTCATACCTGGCAACAAAGAAGTTATAGATGATGCATTGAAGAACAATCCCGCTTCTTTGTTTATTGTAGCAAATGCGTCTCAGCTGTTTCAACAACCTAAGAAATTTGTAGATTTTATTGTAGGATTAAGAGAAAAAGTAGGATATCAAAAAACAATTTACCTCCCAACCATAGGAAATCCTTCATCCATCGCATTACTCGCATACATGGGGATTGATTTTTTTGACTCCATCTCTGCAATCCAATCAGCAAGAGCAAATGCATTACTCTTTCCAACAGGAGATTATGCAAAGGATGACTTGCGGGAGCTTCCGTGTAGCTGTCCAGCTTGTACCAAAGTCAAAGGCAAACCATCCGAGATGAGTTTTCAAAAAATACTCAATCACAACTATTTTGTTCTATCTGACGAAATAAAACAAATAAGAAACGCAATTGCACATGGACGTCTTCGTGGACTTGTTGAGACGAGAGTGAGAACCAGCCCAACTTTAACAGCCATACTACGAAATCTCGATACAGATCATTCGACATTTTTAGAGGAAAGAACACCGATAACAAGCAAGAGTATACTGTTAGCAACAACAAAAGAGTCATTATCCCGCCCAGAAATTAAACGATTTCAGGAACGAGTTATAGAGCGATATGAAAAACCAGCATCCGCAAAGGTGCTTGTTTTACTACCATGTTCTGCAAAGAAACCTTATTCGTTTTCAAAATCCCATCGACTGTACAAACAACAGATTGATAGCTCGGGATATGTCGGTGTTGTCCATGAAGTTATTATAACCTCTCCATTGGGAATTGTTCCAAGAGAGCTCGAACTGATTTATCCTACATCCAACTATGACATTCCGGTAACTGGAGTTTGGGACGAAGACGAAAAAAAGATGATAAGAAATTTACTAAAACATTACCTGAAGATAAACAAATACGATGAGATTATTGCTCATCTGCCACCAGAACTGATGGAGTTTATCAAAGATTTACTGAAACAGCCAACCATCACCTGCAAAGATAATCCAACATCCAAAGACTCATTGAACAGCTTCTCAACATCCCTAAAGAAAATTGTTAAAAAGTATGATAAAATAAAGATTCAAACCAGAATCAACGAAGATATGCAGTCGCTTGCATCCTATCAATTTGGCAACACTATAGCAAAGAAATTAATGAAAGACTGTAAGATAAGAGGAAAATATCCATATCAAAAAATCATACATAATAACCACCAATTTGGCATGCTTACCAAGGAGCGTGGATTGATTTCATTAACAGCAGATGGAGCGCAACGAATTGCGGACTCCGAAACATACTGGGTAGAGATCTATGATGATTTTACACTGAAAGGATCAGTATTTGCCCCTGGTGTGAAGAATGCAGATAAAACCATTCGTATTGGGGATGAAGTAATTGTATTAAAAAATAAGAACCTCTGTGCTGTTGGGGTTGCACAAATGAATGGCAATGAAATGATTGAGACAACGCACGGCGAGGCAGTAAAAATCAGGCATCGAATTTAGATATGATTCAAGGCTTTTTGCTCACCACAATATGGACAGGAACATACGCTCATGTTTTCATAAAGATTGGCACCTTCTGCCCAAACGGTTAACCCTTCTCCACAAGTATTGCATCTAAAATTTGCTTTCATTGATTTTTTTTCGGGTATCTCTTCACATATATACATGGGATTTGGGGGAACAGTTGCAATCTTGCCACAATCTGGACATGTCATCTTCACAGGTTTTCTGTCATTACGTCGTGATTTTTTCAGAGCAAAGATACCTTTACAATGTGGACATTTGAAGTGGTGCAATCCACCTTTAAGTGTTTTTTCAAATTCCTCTATCGAATCAATCGTCTGAGTTGGTTTCCTTGATCGTACAGTAATGAAAACAATAGCAAGGATTAACAAAAGTCCATAGGCTCCAAAGATGTATATCATCCAATCTTTTTCAGATATGACCCCCCATATAGAAAAGAATAAGACCCACACCCCAAGTATTATCAGCAAGACAAACGGTGCTGAACTTCGCATCCATCTCATATTGATCTTCGCCTCCTACCATATTCAACTAATGCAAGAAGCAATACAAATAACACCACTGAACCAGCAAGATACCATCGGTTCTCTCTCATTTTGTAGGCCGCGTTTTGTAAAAAGATATCCTTTGCAGGGTTCGTACCCATCTGATATTCCTTCATATTTGTATATCCGTCTCCATCTCTATCCATAGTAGCATCTGCAGGATTTTCCGGATTAAGATTGTATTTTTCTTCCCACCAATCAGGCATACTATCGCTGTCAGTATCTTCAAGGTCCATAGTAATCCAAAAAGTCTTACTTTCAGATGTCACCTCGTTCCCTGCTTTATCCGTTACAACGACATAGAAAGAGTATTTCCCTATGATATCATAGATATCTTCATTGACATATTTGCCTCCAGGGCGCCCTTCCATTGTCTTTGTTTCTTTATTCTTATTTGGCAATGTAATGATTATTCCAACACTTTCTATACCCATGTTATCTGTTGCAATGCAAGTAATATTCACATAATCGTCTTGTAATTGTACGGTAGGATAGACAACAACATAAGAGATAACAGGAGATGTTTCATCCTCAATAATCTCAAAATAATCTGATTTTGTTGCCCAATTTCTATGAATTGAAATATCTGTAGCATAAATGGTAATTTTATAGGTGCCGACAACAAGCGTTTCATTAAATTCAAATCTAAATCGATTCCCGCCAACTCTGAACATACGTCCATCATAAGTTGCATTTATTGGATCTTTGATGGTAATCTTTACCGACTCCATCCCTGAATCATCAGTAACTGTAGCAGTGATCACAACAACTCCGCCTTGTTCTTGAGGATCTGGTTGAGCAGCAATAGAAGATATATTCGGTGGGTTTCTCTCTCTTGATTTCACAATAAATTTAATATTTGAAGGGAGTTGATTATTCAGAACGTTAATATCTCGTTTCGAATCATTGACAATAACCTTGACACCAACAGTCCATTCACCTGCTTTGGCATAATTCCAGATAAAGCTAACGTTTTTACTAGAAAGGGAAGCAACAGTTACCAATGTGCTTGCCACCTGATAATCATCACTATAGCTCATACCACCATTTTGAATAGGTTCACAATATAGTCTTACCTCATAATTAGTAGCAGTTCCAAGTCCCTCATTTACAATAACGGCACCAAGGGTTGCAGATTCTGCTTCAATAACTGAACCAATAGGAAGCATAACACCAACAACAGCCAAATCGGGTATCTCTTCAACAGTTACATTTTTGACATATCGATTATTT
>CAZYFW010000031.1:0-12074 GCA_964646685.1 uncultured Thermoplasmatales archaeon | reverse complement strand
TCACCAAAAACTTGGATGGATGCTATCCTTAATTAATTTTTAAGTTGACAACCACAAAAAATCATTATAGATGATGGTTTACCAAACATTATCGATATTGAGATCGCCGTCTTTTTTCTTATCGCTGGCCTTATTTTTATCTCCATTCATTTTATCAAGTATCCCTCGAAACTCATCTGTATGGTACTCGATACGTCGTTCACAGCTAGCAACTGCAAGCTCGCCACGGGTTTTTTCAATCATGCCTCGGACCATATCCTGTTTTTTCTTAATAGGGATAAGACCAGATGGATAATCAAAACGAATAATTACATCATAGATTTCTTCCATCATATCCAGGTATTTATCTGCTTTCTTTGCCTTACCATGGCGAATAGAATCAAGAGCTGACCTGCGAATTTCACCTACAAGGTCGCAAAGGCCCATGAGATACGAGCTATATGTTGTCTGAATTTTATCTGGATCAGGTAGATCTTTTCCACGCATTATATTATAAAAACAGTGAGCCTCAACAAGTTCTTGAGCGGCGTTTTCAACAAAACCAGCATGATACAACTCAGGATAACCCTTGGTTAATTCATTTAACTCTGTAAGCCTACTAGATGCTTTTTTAATATTATTATTGGCATCCTTCATAAGATTCTGATGAATAAGCTGAATAGATTTCCTACAAGCGATAATTATATCCCGTGAAGAACGAAGTGCTTGTTCTCTGATTTTATCCTTCCCATTAATACTTTTTTCAATTTTATCAACGATTTTGCCAAGATTTTTCATTGTAGAAACATAAAACACCTCTAGTAATTATAGTTTTTCATATTTTACATAAGGTGTTTATTTACACAAAAATCAGGTTCTTTACCATCTAACACTTTAATAATTTGCTCTGCGCATACTGTCCCTGCTCGTATTTGTCCTTCTTTAGTATTTGCTCCGATATGTGGCGTTAACATTATGTTATCAAGTTGTAGTAAAGGGCTATCCTCCGGCGGTTCTTGTTCAAATACATCAAGTCCTGCGCCTGCGATATTCCCGTTTTTCAAAGCATTATAGAGCACTTCTTCATCTACGGTTCCCCCTCTGGCGCAGTTGATAAGGTATGCAGTCGACTTCATTTTTGATATCATTTCTTTATTAACAATATGGTGTGTCTTTGGTATGTGTGGGAGATGAAGTGAGATGAAATCAACCTTTCCCATCAACTCTGCAAGTTCATCTATTTTTTCAATCCCATCTTTTTGCATATCCTTTTTTGAAATAAATGGATCATAACCAATGACTTTCATGCCAAACGCCTGAGCAAGCTTCCCAGTCATTCTTCCAATATTGCCGCAACCAATAAGGCCAAGTGTTTTGCCATAAAGTTCATTGCCTTTAAGTTGCTTCTTTGCCCATTCTCCTTTTTTCATTGTCACATCTGCTTTTGATAGGTGCCGAGATAGCGATAACATGTGGCCAATTGCTAATTCAGCAACACTTGCTGTGGCACCAGTGGGAGCATTTACTACAGGAATCTCATGTTTTGCCGCAGTTTCAATATCGACATTATCAACACCGATTCCAGCTCTGCCGATAACTTTTAAATTTCCATTTGCACCGGCCTCTACTACCTCTTTGACTGCTTTTGTTCTTCCCCGAACCATCAGTGCATCATAGTTAGGAATTTCTTTGAGTAATGTATCCCCGTCCATTTCATCATACGTGACATCATGACCTGCATTCTTTAAAGCCTGTAGAGCCTCTTCTGCTGATTTATCTGTAACTAATATTTTCATAATTATTAACCCCAATTCGTGTATCAACAAAGGTATAAAAATGTTTACGCTGGATGAAACATCCTAAAATCAACACCAGGATACTCAGATTCTTCACCGAGTTCCTCTTCAATTCTAATAAGCTGGTTATATTTAGCATTACGATCAGAACGTGCAGGAGCACCAGTTTTTATCTGCCCGGTGCTTGTTCCAACTACAAGATCAGCAATAAAACTATCCTCAGTCTCGCCACTGCGATGACTTATTACAGCGGTCCAACCCTGGTCCTGGGCCATTTTAATAGCATTCAACGTTTCAGTAACACTACCAATCTGATTCAACTTAATCAGAACAGAGTTAGCAGCCGATAACTCAATTCCTTTCTGAATCCTTTTTGTATTGGTAACAAAAAGATCATCACCAACAATTTGAATTTTTGAACCAAGTTTTTTAACCATTTCAACCCAAGAATCCCAATCATCCTCAGCTAATCCATCCTCTATACTAACTATTGGGTATTTATTACAGAGATCCGCATAGAAATCAACCATTTCGTCACCTGAAAACGATTTCTTTCCTATTTTGTAAGTTCCATCATAGAAAAACTCACTTGCTGCAGGATCCATTGCAATCTTCATCATACCCTCGTAACCAGCATTTTCTACAGCATTTAGCATAAGATCCAAACGCTCATTAACATCAACTACTTGAGCAGGTGCAAAACCACCCTCGTCACCAATAAGGGAGCCACCTGAGCCAAACTTATTTTTAAGAATTTTTCCAAGCTGATGATACGACTCAGAAACCATCCTAATTCCTTCAACAAAAGATTTTGCGCCAACTGGCATCAACATATGCTCCTGAATACTGTTTTCTTGGCCCGCATGCTTACCGCCATTAATCACATTACACATTGGAACAGGCAAAATATGGGGAACAACGCCAAACATCTCACCAATGTATTCGAATAAAGCAAGACCTTTTGATGCAGCACCAGCTTTTGTTACTGCCATACTAACAGGCAAGATGGCATTAGCACCAAATTTATCCTTGTTTTCTGTACCATCAAGTTTCAACATAATATTATCAATAGTTCCCTGAGCAGCAGGATCTAATCCAATAAGCTTAGGGGCAATATTTTTGTTTACATTTTCAACAGCTTTCAACGTTCCCTTGCCCTGATATCGCGATTTGTCGCCATCACGAAGCTCAAGAGCTTCATGCTGACCTGCACTTGCACCACTCGGCGTCATCGCTCTAAAAATACCATGTTCAGTTACAACATCTACTTCGACAGTAGGATTGCCTCTTGAATCAAGAACTTCTCGGGCTTTTATTTTGGTAATTTTGGTCATATCCTGTTTCCACAACTACCCATATAGTTTAATGTAATAAAACTATTTATCTTCTCGATGGAAACACTTAAGAACACCAATAAGCTTTTTGCCTTGGGGTAATTTATGATAGAATATGTAATATTTGTAATTGTCATATTTCTGGTGCTACTCCTTGCATCAGCAATAAAAATCATGGCCGAATATCAGAGAATAGTTATATTTAGATTAGGAAGACTACTTGGGATAAAAGGGCCCGGTCTTGTATTTGTAATACCAATAATAGATAGTATAATAAAACTTGATCTGAGAACGCGGGTTATAGATGTTCCAAAACAGAGAGTTATCACTCAAGATAATGTTACTGTAGATGTAGATGCCGTTGTCTATTTTAGAATAACAGATCCACAAAAAGCAGTTGTTGAGGTTCAGAGATATGATGTTGCTACAAGCTTACTAGCGCAAACTACACTTAGAGACGTTCTTGGACAAGAAAGCCTTGACCACTTGTTGTCAAAACGAGACGAACTCAACAAAAGCTTGCAAACACTCATTGATCAGGGAACAGACCCATGGGGAATAAAAGTTTCAGCTGTAACAATTAGAGATGTTGCACTACCTGATGAAATGCTCAGAGCTATTGCAAAACAAGCAGAAGCAGAAAGAGAAAAACGTGCAAGAATAATTATTGCAGATGGAGAATTTCAGGCTTCCAAAAAGATGGCCGAAGCAGCAGAGTTTTACGAAGGAAGAACCGCTGCATTAAGACTTAGAGAACTTCAGACACTTGCAGAAATAGCTAGGGAGAAAAATCTTATAATAGTTCCAGCTGGGAACATAGGTATGGTCGCTGGTATTGCAAAAGCGGTTAATAAAAAAGTAGAGAAATGAAGCTAAGGGCATCTCTTCTTTTTCTTATTTTTCTTTTTATTATTTCCTCTTTTTCACATAGCGTAGTAGCACAACAAGGCAATGTATTGCTCGTAGAAATTACTGATACTATCGATCAATCTACTGTTGAAACGATCAAGGAGAGTATAGGTCAAGCTGAGATTGAAAAATCCTCGGCAATTATTCTGCTGTTGAATACACCAGGCGGAGGTTTAGCTGAGACCTTTGAGATTGCCGAGATGATTAATAACAGCGAGATTCCTGTTGTTGGTTATGTATATCCTATTGGTTCAGCTGCGTGGTCTGCAGGTACGTTTATTTTGATGAGTACTCACCTTGCTGCAATGGCGGATTACACAATCATTGGATCCTGTCAACCAGTTGAAGTTGGTCTTGAAGGAACAAGACTCATCAATGACTCCAAGAGAATCAATGCACTTGTTTCATGGCTTCAAGCAAGAGCCGAAATGTATGGAAGGAACAAAACTATTGCAGAACAATTTATTAGAATCAATCTCAACATCAATGCAACTGCTGCATATGACTATGAAGTCATTGAATATGTTGCCAGTTCGCCTACTCAATTATTAAATGACATTGATGGCGAAGTAGTTATTACTGCTAAAGGAAACATCACATTGCAGACGTCAGGTGCAAAACAAATCATATATACACCGTCATTAAAAATTCAAATTCTTAAAGTTATTTCCAATCCAGTTCTTACTTCGTTGTTATTCATGCTTGGTATTTTTGCCTTAATTTTTGGTATATCTTCCCCAGGATTTGGTGCAGAAGTCTTTGGTGTTATCACAATTTTACTATCTCTGGCAGGATCCGGTTTTTCTATGCCCGTGCTAAGCATAATCTTTATTATTATAGGCTGCTTATTGCTTATTATTGAAATCTTTGCGACACCGGGATTTGGTGTCATAGGAATAGGTGGGGTCATCTCACTGATGATTGGAAGCATCTTCCTTGTCCCCACATATTCAACGAGAGAATGGATGATATCTATGGCTTGGACAGAAGACTTAATCATCATCATTATAGCAGCAGCTGCACTTATTGCCGCGTTCTTTGTGTTTTTGTTGTATAAAGTTATTCAAATTCGAACAAAGAAGACAACAGTTGGTACGTTTGTTGGAGAAACAGCAAAAACTATCGATAGAATAACTCCGGGAAAACCCGGCTACGTCCGCTTTAAAGGCGAATACTGGCAATCTATTTCGGATACAATCATCGAACCAAATACGAAAGTCACTATTATTGATAAAGACGAATCAACGCTTACAGTAAAACCAAAAGATATGTAACCAAACATTAATCAACCCCCTTCCTTTTGTCACGGTCAGATTTCACATGGATAACGGTATGAAGATTCAGTTTCTCGGTGGTAGCGGCGAAGTCGGTAGTTTGTCAATGGTACTCGAAATGGCCGATATTAGATTATTATTTGAGTACGGGATGACCCCAGGAAAACCACCCTCTTTTCCTCTTCCAGCGCCACCAGTCGATCTAACTTTATTGACACATGCGCATCTTGATCATTCTGGAATGATTCCGTGGCTTTGTTCTAGATATGATCAAACTATTCTTGCAACAAAATTGACAGGAGCTATAAGCAATCTACTACACAAAGATTCAATTAAAATCGCAAAAATGGAAGGTTATGCTGCTCCATATAGCACAACAGATATCAAAGAAGCAGAACGCAGTTTAGTTCCTGTTGAATTGTCACAAAAAAGAGACATTGGAAATGATCATGAAGTCTTTTTCCACTCAGCGGGCCACATTCCCGGTTCTCTAATGTTTGAAATCATCGGCCAGAAAAAAATATTGTTTACTGGTGATTTCAATACCACAGATACTAGACTTATGAAAGCAGCAAAACCTGTACCATGTGACGTTTTATTTATGGAAACAACCTATGCTGGGAGAGAACATCCAAATCGAGAAGAATTGGAAAAGAAGTTCTTAGATAAAATTGAAGAAGTCGTTACCCGTGGTGGAGTTGTTGTTATCCCTGCTTTTGCTGTTGCTAGATCTCAAGAAATTGCTCTGGTTCTAAAAAATGCAGGATATAATGTTTGGTTTGATGGAATGGGTAGAAAGATTTCTAAACTATTTTTAAAGCATCCGCGATATCTTAGATCTTCAGATAACCTCAAAAAAGCACTCAATCAAATCAATTTTGTCCATTCAGATCATGGTAGAAAATTAGCTTTAAATGCAGAGGTTATCATTACATCGAGTGGTATGATGGATGGCGGACCTGTTTTAAGTTATATGAACAAACTTAAAAATGATCCAAAAAGTGCGGTAATTTTAACCGGATATCAAGTAAAAGGAACTAACAGCAGACTACTTATAGAAAAAGGTAAATTAGATTTCTACGGTGTGAATGAAACTGTTGAATGTGAAGTTGAATACTTTGATTTTTCTGCCCATGCCGGACATAGTGAACTTATTGATTTTGCAAGGTCATGCAAACCAGAAAAAATAGTACTATTTCATGGAGAGAACAGAGAACTTCTTGTTGAACCGCTAGGAGATTTTTCAGAAGTCTATACGCCATATAATGGCGAAATAGTAAATTTATAACGTACTCTTTATTTCAGATTCTGTATTGAGGAAGTAATGACAAGTAAAAAATGAGATAAATGCTTTAGGAGAAAACTTCATGGCTGAAATGACGCCTAGACAAAGATATGGCCTTAAGCGAAAAATTGAAGAGCTTAAAAGCTGCAGGGGTCGCCATACAGAACTAATCAGTCTTTATGTTCCTCCAAGCAAACAAATCTTCGATGTTAATTCTTATCTTAAAAACGAATTTTCACAATCCCAAAATATTAAATCAAAGACAACAATGAAAAACGTTCTTTCAGCAATTGAATCTATTATGAGTCGACTTAGAAAATATAAACAGCCACCTGAAAACGGCATAATTTTCTTCGTAGGCCATAAAAGTGTAGGTAGTGATAAAACAGAAATGGTTGCTTATGAGATAGAGCCGCCGATGCCCATCACTACATTTCTCTATCGATGTGATTCATTGTTTTATATTGAACCTTTGGCAGAAATGCTTACTGAAAAAGACATCTATGGCTTATTTCTGATCGATCGAAGAGAATGTACAATTGGAATGTTGCGAGGAAACAGAGTAGAATTGCTTAAGTATATGACTTCTCAAGTTCCAGGTAAACATGGACGTGGTGGGCAGTCTCAGCGCAGATTTGAACGACTTACTGAAATTGCGGCACACGAATGGTTCGTTAAGTGCGGTGAGAAAGCAAGTGAGATATTCCTTCAGGAAGAGAATCTTAAAGGTATTTTAGTTGGTGGACCTGGACCAACAAAACAATATTTCGTTGATGAAGCGCTTTTACATTATGAGATTCAAGAAAAAATTATCGATATTTTTGATACAGGATATACAGATGAATTTGGCTTAAAGGAATTGGTTTCTTCAGCATCAGAGACCATGTCAAATCTTAAGATTTTTCAAGAGAAGAAAGTTATGAAGCGATTTCTTAAGGAAATAACAAAAAACGAAAAAAGTCTTGCAGTATATGGTGAGAAACAAGTAAGAAAGGCATTGGATATGGGCGTTGTTGACACACTTCTCCTTTCCGAAAACTTGCGAAAATATCGAGTTACTTTGTCATGCCCATCATGCGATCATTCGGAACAACGTACGCTAAGTGAGGATGAATTAAAAGAAATCAATCCGTCTAATTGTACAACATGTAAAACCACGACTCATATAGAAATAACAGAAAAGATTGATTTGATTGACGAACTTTCAGATCTTGCTGAGAAAACAGGCTGTAATGTTCAACTTATTTCGTTGGGAAGTGAAGAAGGCGATTCCCTGTATTCGGCATTTGGTGGAATTGGCGGCATATTACGGTACCCAATAGATATATAATAACAAGATAATATTATAATAAAATTTCAGATTTATTAGATTGGATTGATACTACTAGACTGTGGGATATAAATGAACCGATAGTTTTATAAATAATAGAATATATTATTTTATTTGGTTATACACTATGACATCGAGAGATGATTTCAAATCATTTATACCAGCAAGTAAAACCATACCTGAATTAACATTAAAAGCGATTTTAGTGGGAATGCTTCTTGCTGTTATATTAGGCGCAGCAAATGCATATCTTGGTCTTTATGCAGGTATGACTGTTTCAGCTGTTATTCCTGGAGCAGTAATGGCTTTTGCATTATTAAAACCATTTAAAGGAACTATTCTAGAAGTAAACATCGGTATGATGGGGGCAGCAGCAGGAGAGGCTCTTGCTGCAGGTGTAATTTTTACGATTCCTGCTCTTGTCATATTGAAAACTTGGACTGAGATTCAATATTTTGAAACCACAGCCATAGCGCTTCTTGGCGGCATCCTTGGGGTACTTTGGATGGTTCCACTAAGACGTGCTTTAGTAATTAAGACTGACTTGCCTTTTCCAGAAGGATTGGCCGTCGCGGCAGTTCTTACAACAACCGTTGGTGATGGGTCATCTTCAAAAGCAAAATCTTCAGGCGGTGGCGGTATTTGGCTTATTGTAGGTGTAGCTGTAGCGGCACTCTTAAAATTCAGTCAAGTATCACTCAATGCAGTTGGTGGAGCAATCCACGGCATCATCAACATTGGGAAATATAATATTGGTGGAGGAGAAAACTCTGGCTATCTTTATGGCGGAGTAGCAACCTCACCTGCACTTCTTGGAGTTGGCTGGATTATTGGGCCAAAAATCTCATCCTTTATATTTGTCGGTGGTCTACTTGGTTGGGTAATACTTGCCCCTCTGATTGTACTTGCAACTGGGCTGCCTGTACCAGTTGACCCAAGTGAGGTGGCAGATGCCCTTGCACTTGGAAATGGTAATTTTGATATGGGTAGCCAAATATGGGGATTTTTCCAAATATGGGGTAACTACATCCGTTACATCGGTGTCGGTGCAATGGTCGTAGGTGGTCTATACACCATTTTTAAACTTAGATCAAACCTTGCAAGTGGTATAAGAGAAGCGATAGTTGGAATAAAGGGCGGCCAAATAGCAACAAAAGAAAGAACCGACCAGGATATGAACTTTAAAAGAGTTTTCCTTGCAATTGCAGTTCTTGCAATTCCTATCTTCGTGGTTTATGGTTTAATATCACAATTATGGGTTGTTTCTGCAGTAATGGCAGTATTTGCGATATTGTTTGCTTTTATAGCATCTGCAATTGCGGGATACATGGCAGCACTGTTGGGTTCTTCAAACAACCCGATATCTGGTGTAACAGTATCAGTTCTACTTATTACAACCCTCATTTTACTTATATTTGGAGTTAGCGGAGCAGGTGCATTTGGTGTCGCTATTCTCATCGCAGCAGTTATTTGTTGTGCTGCAGCCATATCTGGAGATGTATTGCAGAGCATGGCTTGCGGCCGTATGATAGGCGCAACGCCAAGAAAGCAACAAATTGCTGAAATGATAGGCGTAATTGCAGCAGCACCGTTTTTGGCAATAGTTATACAAGCTCTCGATAAAGCATATGGTATAGGAACTCCAAATCTTCCAGCACCACAAGCCTTCCTAATGGCAGGCATTGTAAAAGGTGTCCTAGGTGGAGATATGGTATGGCCATTTGTCATAGCAGGAATGGTATTGGCAATTGTACTTATTCTAATTGATTTGCCGGTTCTTCCTGTTGCAATTGGAATATATCTGCCATTCACTCTTGCAATTTCAATATTTGCCGGTGGAATAATTAGAGCAATTACTAACCGCCATATGAAAAAGAAATTCGGAAGTGCCGACGAAGAAGAAATCTCAGATTGGGAACTTGCGATAAAACAACATGATGTCAAACCAAAAGAAAAGGTTATAAGAACCGGGCTACTTCTCACTGCTGGGCTTATAGCTGGAGAGGCACTCATGGGAGTCATAGCTGCCTTTATGATAATTGGAGGCATTGATCTGGCGATATTCGAATACCCACCAACATTGCCTGCAATTTTGCTTTGGCTCTTTATTGCAACACTCCTAGCATATATCCCACTGAGGGAAATATTTGCTGAGAAAGAATAAAGAAAAACAACCGCGTCTACCAACAGCTGAAGAATTTCTTCAGTATAGGCCAAGTCGACTCGATTTCGAATGGTCTGAAAAGGCAGACGGGCTTGTTGAATTAAAAGTACCGAAGTTCAAAAGTAACTTCGGTAACTCCTTTTGTAAATTCATCAAAAAGGATAATGAATTTACTGCTAATATGGACAAACTTGGATCTTTTGTTTGGATAAACTGTGACGGCAGAAAAACTGTAAAAGATATACTGAACCTACTTGAAAAGGAATTTCCAGATGAAAAAAATATTGATCAAAGACTCTTTTTATTTATTCAACAAATGGGAAGTTTAAATTATATTATTTATTAACTGTCATAGAGTTTCCCCATTTAGATGAATTTAATTGGCTTCACAAAAATTCATCAGAAAAATCATGCGACATTGAGCTCCATTTTCCAAGAATTTCTTTTTCCAGAAATCTTTTTTTCTTTAACTTCTAATGCACGAGTAAAAAGAGGGCAGTTCAACACAAATGTTTCAAATTCACCCCCTTCTCCAGCTGGATTTATCTTGTATGATTTATAGAGCGTCTTTGCTTGTTGAATAAATTTCCCATCAATTATTTTCCCTAGCCATCTTTCATCAAGGGGGTAGGCGAATACTCCTGTTATTATGATTGTAAACTCGTTTTTTATCAAGTCTTCAAGAAGTTCGATTTGGTCCTTTTGCCATAATGGATTAAAACAATCAAGATTCAATGTATCGCATATTTTTTGAATTCTTGATGCCTGGTAAACAGATTCCACTGCCCCTGTAACAACACCCTCAATTTCAAATTCGTCTTTTGCCTTCTTAATTGCGCGTTCAAGATCATATAATTCTTTTTCCTTTTCTCCTTTTGTTTTTTGAATAATCAATGGAATATTCATCACAGCGGCTTGTTGTTTTACTTTTGAAATAGATGGAGTATGAAACATGTAGCTCTCAGAATTTTCAGATATGAGTGTAACGAGGCATGACAGCTCTTTTCCGTTCTCTTTTGCAAGATATGCAGCGTATGTTGAATCTTTGCCTCCGGAAAAGAGAACAGCTACTTTCATGATAAAAGGTATATCTTTAAAACAAATAAACGTTTATTGTACATGCTGTTTTGAAGGAAACGATATGAAACCTTATGAATTAATAGAACACACAGCAGATGTTGCCATCAAGGCATATGGTAAGAATCTTGCAGAAGCGTTTGAACAAGCTGCAAAGGGCATGTTTGATATAATCACAGATAAGTCAGAGATTGAAACAGTTGGGCAATACGATATTACTTTAGACGCCCCGGATATGGAGCAATTATTGGTTGATTGGCTATCTGAACTTTTGTTTTTACATGGTGCAAATAATATGGTCTTTGGATTTTTCAAAGTAGATTTGGATGAAAAGAAGCGCCGATTATCTGCCCATGTATTCGGTGAACCATTTAGTATCTCAAAGCATAAGATCGGTGTCGAAATTAAAGCAGTAACATATCATATGCTTGAAGTAAAAAGCAAGAAACCAATTCATGTTCAGGTTCTTTTTGATATTTAATTTACAACTTTTGTAGATAAACAAGCCCTCTTGTCACTATAGCAGCTAAGGGAATTGTTAATATCAAAATACCAATCCAAGAAATCTCAATAACTGATAATCCTGATTTGCATACAAGCAAAAATAGAGAACAAATAGTAACAATTATTCCTGCAATTAAAAAATCCCTTCCAACATATTTGTTTACCTTATACCATATTTCATCGCTAGATCTAGTTTTCGGCGTTCTAAAACCATATATTGCATTTGGTTTAATTCTCTGCAGTAATAGAGGAATTCCCATTATAATTTCTAGCATTCCAACAAAAATAAATACGAGAGGCATTAGTATATTATATTCCATAAACATCACATCTAATTGTAATTATATATCATTTTTGTAAATATAAATTAATACGGCATTGTCTCAAAAGTTAAATAATGTTTTTGTATTTCATACTACATT
>CAZYFW010000030.1:0-12183 GCA_964646685.1 uncultured Thermoplasmatales archaeon | reverse complement strand
AAGCCGCTGGGGGGAATTGAACCCCCGACCTATTCCTTACCAAGGAATCGCTATACCTCTAAGCCACAGCGGCAGAGTTTATCCTCCTGAATACAGATGGGTTTATTTTAGTTTTTGCAAAATTGGGTTGAATGCGAACTTTAATTATACCTTACTTATTTTTGGGTCAGGGCAATTATATATGAAATCTACAGATTTACCTGATGTACAGTCAAGTCCTTCGCAATCCAATTTTAAGTTAACCCGGGTTGGAGTAACTGGTGTAAAAAAACTTGTACATATCAAAAGACCTAACATAAAAACAGTCAATCCGCTCATAGTCAATATGGATATTTTTGTCGACCTTCCTGCTTCTCAAAAAGGAAGTCATATGTCAAGAAATCTAGAGCTTGTCTCAGATATTATTGATGAGAATCTTGAGAAACCTGTTTCTGATCTTGAGACTTTTTGTGCTCAGACTGCTAAACTTCTTCTAAAAAAACATGAGTATGCTACGTTTTCCGAGGTAAAAGCTGAGGCTGAGTATCTCCTAGAGCGAACATATCCTTCTGGTAAAAAGGGATTAGAACCTTACAAGCTTGTCGCTGAGGCGCGAGCAAAAGCAGCTGGTGAAATAAAAAAACTCATCGGAGTACAGGTTATTGGAATGACTGCTTGTCCATGTGCAATGGAAGTTATTCGAAAAATTGATGGATACAAAGATAAGGATGTTCCTCCAACACATAATCAAAGAAATATCACAACGCTTATGATTGAAGTTCCAGGCGACGATAAATCTGTTGATGCAAATGATTTAATCGACATTGCAGAAAAATCCTTTAGCAGCCCCACCTATGGAATTTTAAAACGAAAAGAGGAAGGACAACTTGTTTTTGATGCCCATAAAAATCCAAAATTTGTTGAGGATGTAGTCAGAGATATCTTAAGTTCTATTTTGAAAAAATACGAGAATCTCCCAGATGACGTAATGGTAATAGTTAGAAGTGAAAGCGAGGAATCAATTCACAAACATAATGCATTTGCTGAACGTGTGACAACACTTGGTGAACTTAGGAAATAGTTTTTATGAAATTATTTTCAGAAATTGAAGAAACGATTAAAGATACAGGTACAACCTATTTTTTCCTTCTAAAAATAATGATTCCGATTAGCATTATTGTTAAGATTTTAGAAGAATATGGCGCAATAGAGCTAATTGGTAAAAATCTTGGACCAGCAATGGGCGTTGTAGGTCTTCCTGGAGAATTTGGTTTAGTTATTGCTACTGCTATGATTGCAAATATTTATGGAGCATTGCTTGTTTTTTTCACGTTGTCTTTACAATATACTTATACTGTGGCCCAAGTAACAATACTAGCATGTATGATGCTGATAGCTCATACATTACCTGTAGAAGCTAGAATAGCTCAAAAAGCAGGAGTTAGACTATGGTTTACTTTGACATTGAGGATTTTGGGTGCTTTTGTTTTTGGAGTGACATTAAATTTCATTTTTTCCAATTTTAACTTGTTTCAAAACGAAAATATTTTACTTTGGAAACCCGAATTCAATGATCCAACTTTGGTTCAATGGGCCTTTGGGCAAGTTGGATATTATATCATGATTTTTTTGATTATTCTTAGCCTTATGATTCTTATGAGAGTTTTGAAAAAAACTGGTGCTCTTGATAAATTAAATAATCTCCTTAAACCAGGTCTTAAGTTTTTGGGCATGAGTAAAGATGCAGCGATACTTCCAATTATAGGTTTAACACTTGGTCTTGCATATGGTGGAGGGCTTATTGCAAGAGAAGCGAAATCTAAACTTATTACAAAAAAAGATGTCTTTCTATCTCTATCTTTTATGGGATTATCACACAGTCTTATTGAAGATACACTTTTAACATTAGCAATTGGGGCTTCAATATTTGGAATACTGTTTGGTAGAATTTTATTTACGATACTTATTATGGTTATTCTTGTTAATATTATTGGTCTTCTTTCTAAAAGAAAATTTCAGAAATATTTTATGAACAGGTAGACTTAAAAAGCTTTAAAACGCCTTTTATGATTACAGCAAATCATGGCAAAATATAAGATAGCTTGGCTACCTGGAGATGGTGTTGGAAACGATGTAATGGATTGCGCGAAAATTATTCTTGATACGATTGGTCTTGACGCTGAATATATTCCTGGTGACGTTGGCTGGGAGTTTTGGAAAAAAGAAGGCGATCCGCTTCCTGAAAGAACCATAAAAATATTGAAGGAAACCGATTGTTGTCTTTTTGGTGCAATCACATCAAAACCTAAAGAGGAGGCGCAAAAAGAACTTACACCTGAACTTCAGGATAAAGGATTCGTCTATTCAAGTCCAATTGTAGGTCTCAGGCAACTTCTAAATCTACATACAAATATGCGTCCCTGTAAGGCTTTTGAAGGAAATCCTTTGAATTATCGTGATGACATTGATCTTGTTGTTTTTCGAGAAAATACTCAAGGACTTTATGCTGGAGTTGAATTCCATCCGGTCCCAAAAAACGTTTTTACAGCTCTTATGACTCACAAGAAAATGAAGAAATTTGAAGGAGTTCCACTGGATGACTTAGCAATTTCTACACGCATTTTTACTCGCAAAGGTTGTCAAAGTATTATTACTCAAGCTTTTGAATATGCAAAAAAACACAATAGAAAAAGTGTGACAGTTGTTGAAAAACCAAATGTTATTCGTGAAACTAGCGGAATGATGATTCGGGAAGCTCGAAAAATTGCAGAGAATTATCCTGCAATTGAATTATGGGAGACAAATGTCGATGCAATGTGCATGTGGTTAGTAAAAAATCCACAAGACTATGATGTTTTGGTTTCATCTAACATGTTTGGGGACATTATATCAGATCTAGCTGCTCAACTTGTTGGCGGTCTTGGTTTTGCAGCTAGCGGAAATATTGGAGACAATTATGCTGTTTTCGAACCAACACATGGCTCTGCTCCAAAATATGCTGGACAGTATAAGGTGAATCCTACTGCTATGATTATGTCGGTAAAACTGATGCTTGATTGGCTAGGTGAAAAAGAAGATGCAAATAAACTCTTGCAAGCAATAGCTGCTGTAATAAAAGAAGGAAAAGTCAAGACCTATGACCTTGATGGAAGAAATACCTCTTTAGAAGTTACAGAAGAAATAGCTAAGAAATTTGAAGAACTTTAAAGAAATAATCTAAAATCATTTTTCTACTTTTTACCTAGAAAAATCTTTAAATTCTAAGCTGATACCCGTGAGCAGTTGAGGCTTTAGTTTATGAAAGAAAAAAAGAAAGTAATCATAATGGGTGCAGCAGGAAGAGACTTCCATAATTTTAATGTTTATTTTAGAAAGAATGAAGATTACGAAGTTATAGCATTTACTGCAACTCAGATTCCAGACATTCATGGTAGGAAATATCCGTCAGAACTATCAGGAAAGTTGTACCCGGATGGCATACCGATTTATCCCGAAGAACAAGTGGTCGATTTGATTAAAAAACATAATATTGACACTGTAGTATTTGCCTATAGTGATCTTCCGTATTCTTATGTTATGAATCATTCAGCACTGGTAAACGCTGCAGGCGCTGATTTTGTTTTGATGGGGACTGAAAATACTTATCTCAAGTCTACAAAACCTGTAATTGCTGTATGTGCTGTGAGAACTGGATGTGGTAAATCACAGGTATCTCGTGCTATTTTTGAAATCCTTCGTAAAAAAGGGATTCGTGTAGCAAGTATTCGCCATCCTATGCCGTATGATCCAGATCTTAACATGCAATCTGTTCAGCGGTTTGCATCATATGATGATCTTGATAGATACAATACTACAATAGAAGAGCGAGAGGAATATGAACCCTATATCGACATGGGTGGGGTTATCTTTGCAGGTGTTGACTATAAAAAAATACTTAGAGAAGCTGAAAAAGAAGCAGATGTAATCATCTGGGATGGAGGAAACAATGATTTTTCATTTATTAAACCCGATTTGTTGATTACAATTGCGGATCCTCATCGTGCAGGTCATGAACTCTCTTATTATCCCGGTGAGCTTAACTTTAGAAGTGCTGATGTTATAATTATCAATAAAGTAAATACCGCTGATAGAAAGGATGTTGAAACTGTTAGAAATAATGCAATAAATGTTAATCCTGATGCTGAATTAGTCATGGGTGTTTCAACTGTCTTTGCAGAGGAATCCAAAAAGATTTCAGGCAAACGTGTTCTTGTAATAGAAGATGGGCCAACCGTAACTCATGGCAGTATGCCATACGGCGCAGGAACAGTAGCTGCTGAAGATGCAGGAGTAAAAGAAATAATTGATCCAAGGCCTTTTGCTGTTGGCTCTATTAAAAATACTTTTGAAAAATATACTCATCTTACAAATGTACTACCTGCAATGGGCTATGGTAAAAAACAGATAAAAGAGTTAGAACAAACAATAAATAAAGCAGATGCAGAAATCGTAGTAAGTGGTACTCCGATTGATATTACCCGTGTTCTTTCATCTAGCAAACCCATTGTTAGAGTAAGATACGGTGTTGGTAAAGAAACGGTAAAAGATCTTGAAAAAATTGTAAATAGTTTTACTAAAAAATATCTATCTTAGTTTTCCACCTTCTAAAGCAAATTGTGCGAGAAGCGCTTCTAATTGAATATGGGCATTACTACCTTCAATGAGTCTAAACTCAGTTTCTCCAGTTTTTTCAATAAGTTTGACCTTACTTTCGTCAGAAATTGTAAGATCAAAGATGGCTTGATGGAGTTGTTTAATGATATCCTCTCCGCTTAGCCCATATTTTATTAAAAGATCGTAAAGTTGATTTCTAGCTGCCATAAAATTACCAGTAAGGGCAGTATTTATCAAGGCTTTGACATCTTCAGGTTTTGCAGTCGCACTGGTTTCATATAACAGTTCTGCTGTGATTTTTTTGTTAATTGAAGCTCCGACTTGCAATACATTAATTGCCTTTCTTAAGTCCCCCCTTGAAATAAAGATTAGGGTTTCCAATCCATCTGGTGTAATCTCCAGTTTTTCTTGTGCTGCAATCTTGCGCATGTATTTTTTGACATCATCTGGTTTAATGGGACCAAATCTAAAAACGGTACATCTAGATTGTATAGGTTCTATTATCTTTGATGAGTAATTAACTGAAAGAATAAACCGGCAAATATGCGTGTATTTTTCAATTGTTCTCCTGAGCGCAGCTTGAGCATCATGAGTCAGGGAATCTGCCTCATCCAAAAAGATAATCTTGAACTTGTTTTTGCCAATAGGGGACGTTCGTGCAAAATTTTTAATCTTCCCTCTAATGATTGCAATGCCACGTTCATCACTGGCATTTAACTCGTTGAAATTTTGTCTCCAGGTATCTCCAAAAATCTCTCTTGAAAGTGCAAGGGCGCTTGTAGTCTTCCCAGTACCTGCCGACCCAGCAAAAATAAGATGTGGTACATTCTTTGTTTTTACATAAGCCTTTAATCGCTCTATTATTTCATCCTGACCTGCTATATCGTTGAGTGTTTTCGGTCGGTATTTTTCAACCCATATATCGTCCATCATAACCCACCCGGTAATATGTTTCACTGATTAATGCTTTTTGTCTCCATTTTCAATGTGTGTCTTTTTTACATTTTGACATTATCGCTCCATAAATATATATACTAATGAATGACAAAATATAACATGTCATGCATTGTCAATGTTATGATTAGGTGGTGGGTAAGTGGAAAAAAAGATTGCAATATTGTTAGCCTATTTACTGTTAGCTTCAATATTTGCTATTGTTTTTTCCACATCTGCTTCTGCCAATACTGAAGCTTCAGATGTAATATTATGGAATAAACTCGAAAAAGGTCTTATTAGTGAATATGGGCCCAATGGTTGGACAAAATTTGGAAGTCCGTCTGAATTACATGAAGCTGCAGTTTTTAATAATGGTTCGCTATCTGAAGGAATTCAGCGGGTAGGGTTCACCTTATGGGGAAACCAAATTACAGGAGAAACACCTAAATGGGGACAAGATGAAATAACTATAGAATTTTGGGCAAAACCGGATATCGCGGCATTAAGTAATTGTTATGGCGACAGATATATGTTCACATTTCGTAAGGGTAGCGAAATTGCTCAGGGATATGTAAGGATAATTCAAGTTAAAGAATATATCACCGTAGATGGAATATGTGAAGATTTTTATTCTGGTTACAAAATCTCTTCTGATGTATTTACACACCTTGCCATTTCTATATCCACTAGCAATCTCAATTTTTATGTAAATAACGAACTTAAATATACTAGCAATCTAAGATCTGGAGTTCTTGATACATATATGCCTTACGAACTTTTGCTTGGTGGCGGTTGGTTGTATAACGATTGGGACTGGTATGGCATAATTGATAATATCAAAGTTTACAATTATGCAAAAACAGATTTTAGCGATAGATTTATTGAAGGTATAATTTTTGAAGCAGAACCAAAACCACCAATTGCAGATTTCTCATGGACATCGGATGGTTTGAAAGTTGATTTCACTGATAAATCAACTGATTCTGATGGTACGATAAACTCTTGGTACTGGGATTTTGGTGATGGGATTACTGGTTCAGAACAACAACCAACACATATCTACACTGAGTCGAATGTTTATGCAGTAACACTCACTGTAACTGACAATGATGGTTGTATCGACAGCACATCCATTGATGTAACCATCGAGGAAACAAATCCTATAGATGCCGTCAAAGATTTAATTAAATATATCAAAAAAATGGATTTACAGAGTAGTTTAAAAAATAGGCTCATTGAGAACCTCAATCGCGTAGTCCGTTTACTAGAAAGAGGGAGAGTTCATGTTGCAATAAATTCACTTAATGCATTTGTTAACCAAGTTAAGGCGCAACGAGGGAAGAAGCTCACTGAAAAACAAGCAGATAGAATAATTGAGCGGGTTAGACTGATAGATATCAGATAACACTAGTCTTTTTTTGCATATCGATTATACTTGAAATAATATCTGGAAGTTTGTCCAAGTTACGAGTAAACTGGTGATCATCTCGCAAAAATTTTACGGTTGCTTCCTGAGCCTTGGCAAACTCAATAACCCATTGAGATGGAACAACATCATCCTTTATTCCTCTAAGTATCGTTATCTCGGCATCAATCTTTTTCTCAAAGAGTTGTTCATCCTTCATTTCATACAGAATGCTACTTGGAAGACCTTGTAGTGTACTGATATCAACCGATGGTGGAATAATAGAAGGATTAAGGAGGATTAGTTTATTGACTTGATTATTTTCAAGCGCAACTTTTGCTGCTAAAAAACCACCGAGTGAAGAACCGATAAGAACTACATCATTGTCATTAGCTATTTCTTTTGAAATTCGCTCCAAACAATCTGAAACTATCAAGTCTTCTGGCTTACAATCTCGATATTGAATAGCTTTAGCGCCCAATTTATCTCGAAACAATTTTCCTTTGGTGCTATTTGGATCGGACAGATATCCATGGATATAATATAATATACTCTCACACCCAATATGTTCCATTCAATGATGCATTAGGTCTACATATACTCTACGGTGCCGTGGGCCATCGCCTTCATAGAAAAAGATGTGTTGCCACGTACCTAGAAGTAGTTTATTGTTTTCTACTAGAACTGTAACAGATGACCCAAGGAGACTTGCCTTGATGTGTGCATCGCTGTTTCCTTCAATGTGGTAGTAGCCACCATGCTCCGGAATGAGTTTCCTTAAGGTTTCAATTATGTCTCGTTGAACACTTGGATCCGCACCTTCATTAATGGTTATTCCTGCCGTAGTATGTGGGACATAAGCAATAATATGGCCTTTTTGTAGATTCTCATCAGATACAATTTTCTGAATATCATTAGTAATATCAATCATTTCATTTCTACTTTTAGAGGCAACTTTTATCTCTCTCATAATTCCCCACAACAATAGATACAAAAGATAATATTTAAACACTGCTCAATTGTTAAGTAAATAAGGTTTAAGTACAAAATGATGATTTGATATAGTTGACATTATGGATGATATAGAGATTATTGAATACAAAGAGGTTGATTTGTCGAACTCGCTTTTAGTTGTTGCATTCCCTACTGTTGGGCTTATCAGTTCTATAGCTGGACACTACATAATTGACTCATTAAAACTCAAAGAGATTGGGGCAATTACATCTAATAAATTTATGCCGGTAACTTTTATTCATAAATCTACCCCGTCTCCACCTGTACGAATCTATGCAGGGAAGAAGGTATGCGGGCCAGATGGCACGTGTGAACAAATTGCCGTCATTATCTCTGAGTTTATGCCACCATTAGAGATCATCAAACCACTTTCTGATAAAATCCTTGAGTGGGCAGATATTAAAGGATGCAAGACCATTGTTTCCTTGGAGGGAACCCATGCTATAGGGGATAGAAAAAAAACATTAGAGATATTTGGCGTAGGCAGTAACAAAGAGATGAGGAATATTTTAAAGAAACACAAAATTAGTGAAACACAAGAGGGAATGATAACTGGAGTTACAGGTGTTCTATTATATGAAGGTGTATTGATGCAGCGTGATGTGTTGTGTTTACTTGCTGAAGCACATGAATCATTTCCGGATTCCAGGGCAGCAGGTAGCATCTTGGAAAAATTAGATGTCATGTTGCCTGAAATTAAAATAGACCCAGAGCCGCTATACAAAGAAGCCAAAGAAATCGAAAAAAATATTCGGAAATTTATGAAACAGTCGAAACCAACCGCTCCGTCATTACCACCGTTTCCAAAGCAAATGTATGGTTAAACTTTAGCAATATTAAGAGAGTTTTATTGTATGAAATCAAGAGAAGAGATACTTGAAGAAGTGTACAATCGCGCATTCAAATACGAAGCAGAAATAGGAAGTTGCCCACAATGCGTTCTTTCGGCAATTATGGAGGTGCTGGATGTTGGAGACCCTGCAACTGTACAAGCATCTGATGCATTGGCCGGTGGAAGTGCGTTATCTACTGAGGGAACCTGTGGTGCTCTTGTTGGTGGATTACTTGCTATTTCATCCATAGTCGGAAGAACCTATGAGGATTTTAGTACTGGCAAGGGGAAAAGAAGGGTATTTCATTATTCAAAAAAATTGTATGATAGATTTGTTGAGGAATATGGTTCACCAGTTTGTAAAGATGTTCATAAGAAACTGTTTGGTAGAAGCTTCAAACTGTTAGATCCAGAAGAGTATCAAGAGTTCGAGAAAGCTGGAGCTCATGTAGATAAATGCCCTAGCGTATCTGGTAATGCTGCAAAATGGGCTGCAGAAATAATTCTTGATTTGAAAAAATAATTAAACTATCTTTTTCCTTATACTGTGTATCGACTAACACAAAAAATGACCGATATCTATATAAATCATTGTAACCATTACGTAAAAATATGGCAAAAATTAATACGAATTATATTATGAAACTCCTATTTGATAAGGATATCTTCTACTTTCAACCTAAGCAACTTTCAGCCCTACTAGAAATTAGTATTGGGCAAACATATGACATTATTCAACGATTAAAAAATAGTGAAGTTGTTATAGAATTAGAGAATGGAAAGTATCTAGTAACTGGCTATGATAAAAAAAGGGTGCTTTCTAATCCATTCTACATTGCAACTAATATCGTAGTACCCTCATATATCAGCTATTGGTCTATTCTTAATTATTATGGTTTTACAGAACAAGTCCCCAAATTTATTCTCGTTGCAACAACCAAGCAGAAAAAAGATATGCATTTTGAAAATTATATCTTTAAATATATTCAAATTAAAAGAGGTAAATTATATGGATATAAAAAAAAACTTATCGACGAGTTTCCTACATTTATAGCAGAACCAGAAAAAGCAATAATTGATAGTATCGACTTACCAAATTATGCCGGAGGGATCAATGAAATATCAAAAATAATAGATAATTCACTTGATTCGATTGATAAGAGAAAACTAGTAGAGTATGCAATTAGGTTTCCAAGTAAAAGTACGATATCAAGACTTGGTTATTTGTTTGATATAAAGGGCGTTGAATTAAAAGTGTTACTGAAATACAAATCAAACTCCTTTGTTTTATTAAATTCTAAAAAGAAAAAAAGTAGCAATTGGAATAAAAAATGGAAAATCAACGTTAACGAGGAGGTTTAACTATGCTAACAAGAAGGCATATCCAAGGTTTTTCTGTTAAAGAAGGTGTCCCAATGTATACTATAGAACGAGATTACATTCAAACATTATTTCTCTATGAAACGTATAAACATGGCAATGATTTTTTATTTAAAGGGGGAACCTGTCTCCGAATGGGCTACAAATTAAATAGGTACTCAGAAGACCTAGATTTTAACTTTAATGGAAAACCTGATAATGGAATAAAAATTCTTGAGAATACAGCTACGCGACTGAATGATTTTGGCGTAGAGTGTGAATTGAAAAAGGATCGCGCTTCATTATCTGGATTTAGCTACAAACTTAGATATAAAGGTCCACTCTACAATGGCAAAGATGTTTCTAAAGGCACAATTAAGATTGATGTTAGTTGCAGAAAAGAAAAAGTGGAAACAAATACAAGAGTGATTAGCCCCGTCTATGATGATTGCCCGTCTTTTGTGCTTACATGCTTAACGCTCGATCATATTTTGGCAGAAAAGATAAGGGCGTTGGTGATTAGAGGTAAACCAAGAGATCTGTATGATGTTTGGTTTTTGAGTGAAACGATAGATTTTGATCGTGTGTTAATAGACAAGAAACTGGAACTCTATGAACTCACACTTGACGATGTAGATATCAATGAGATACTTACCCCTATTGAAAAAGAGTGGAAGCAGGATATCTTGCCGCTCCTTGGATTTTTACCTGATTTCTATGAAATTAAGAAAACAGTAGGAAATAAGTTTCAACAATTACAAAAAGTATGATATCTAACATTGTGAATATTGTCTCTTAAATAACAATATTGTTATTTTGTGGACATATGATTCCTTTCGTTTTCATTCTTTATTGTTGATTCGTTGTTAAAACCAAACTGAATATAGATAGGATAAAATTACATCTCTCTGTTTATATGGTATTTTTCTTGTTTGGCTTATTGTAAATGTCTTTTAGTCCACTCTATAAAAATAATTGCATCTTTGAGAAGTTTCTCGGATACTTTTTTGGATGCTGTTTTGCCAAGATATCCCATTTCCGCTCTTTTTTCCATAACGTTACTTAGTCTTCTTTTTTGGGATACATCGTTAATGATTCTTGCGAGATCTGTGTGCAGTTTGATTGCTTCTCTGTGATCAGTTGATGCTCTTCTACCAAGGAGAGATATACATATTGCATCATTGGCATTTATGATTGCTTGAATAGCATTGAAACCAGCAGCGTTGTAAAATCCTCTTTCAAATCCTTTTTAGCAAGTTCTAGAAATTCTTCCGCTTGTTTTATGTAAGGATGGCTCTCAGATTTATTTACTTCTTTAACCATGATGCCTCACCATATAAAAGCTGTCCTTCATTTATAACAGCGATGATAAAGTTGTCAAATTTTTTGATCCTATCTTCGATTTCTTTCTGCGTTAAAAAAATAGGTACAATATGAACATCGTAAGTATCTAACATCTTATCAGTAAAATCTCTAACCTGTTTCTTTGCTCTTTCATCTTTATAAGAGACAAGTATATCAATATCGCTTTTTTCAGTGAATTTTCCTCCGGAAACAGAACCAAAAAGAATAATTGCAGATATATGCTCTTTAGTAATAATAGATGCGAATTCTTTTGCAATATTTAGCAAACTGTTTTTTTCTAGATCTATGAGTTCTTTTATTTTGTTAAACAATGTATGATTTTTGTTGATTTTATATAGAATGGATCGTCCTGTTTTCCGTTGGATAATTGTTCTAGTTTCCAGTAATTCCTTTAATGCAGGGTAGATCGTACCACATGACATCCCTGTGGATTTCGCTATGTCATCCAGACAATATTCTTGATCATCATTGTTTATGAGGAGGCGTAGTATTTTCACCTTTGATTTTTTTCCCATTATTTTTTCAAGCACGTTTAGAATAAATCTTTAGTCCATTTATAATTTTATCGATTTTTCGATACCAGTATCGATTTTTCGATATTAAAAGGTTCTTAAAACTGTTGCTGATTCGTTGCTAGGCT
>CAZYFW010000029.1:0-12533 GCA_964646685.1 uncultured Thermoplasmatales archaeon | reverse complement strand
AAAAATTCCAAAGGAAATGATTTCAAAGCCTCCAACTGCGGGATTGTGGCATGGTCAGACTGATGAACAGGAAATTGAGCTTAGATATAGTGAATTAGATAAGATGTTGGCTGGTTTGGAAAGGAAAATGGATATCGAAGATATTGCAAAATTTGCCGGAGTTAAAAAATCCGAAGTTGAACGTATCAAAAAGATGAGAATTAAAAGCCAACATAAACGAAGAACTGCTTTGATCCCAAAGATTGGATTAAGAACTCCTGGCCTGGATTGGCGTTCCCCTGTTCAAGAAGGTTAGATGAGAAATAATTGTTTCGTCGATATCTTGCGAGTCAATAAAATCAACATTTACCTCTTCAGATCCTTCTAGCCAAATATCGCTACCAATAATTGAAACATTTCTATAATGGCAACCTTGCTTACAATCATCTGACTGAACATAAAGTGTAGGATATAGACTAGAATTTATTGGGTAATTATCATACAGTTCTTCATCAGAATCATATACTCTTGAATTATGGGTGTGTCCAGCAAGGACGAGATCTACATTATATGTTTCACACAGTTCAATAAATTCTTCTCTATTTCGAAATATAACGCCACCCATATTCCCATCATCTCTTCTCTCGTTAATTGCAGGATGATGCATTAAAACTATCTTTTTTTCAGAATTACAACTGCTTAGTTTGTCTTCTAGCCAGCTTATATCACATTCATAAAGGCCATCGCCAACTATGTCTGTCCAATATTTAGGATGAAAATAATGATTCGAACCCGAATCCATGAAAAACAGTTTCACATCACCATAAGTAACATTATATCGGTCTTTTTCGTCAACATGTTTCTTATCAATAAACCGATGATAATTCTTTAAATTATAATTAAAACAATAATCGTGATTGCCAGGCGTAGTATAAACAGGAATGGTATAATCTGCGTCAGCATACAACTGGTTATCTTTTTCATACAGGCAATCAACAAAAGCTTGGCAGTTAAGAGCACCTGATATTCCACTTCCACCCCACTCACACAGGTCGCCTGTGATTACAATGAACGCCGGCTTTTCATCAAAAGATGTAACCTTTTCTATAACGGATGTAAATATTTTCTTTGTACTTTCATCTCCATCATATAATTTGTGCATGACGTGAGTGTCAGTAATATGAACAAAATAGAAATCATCATTCTCTTGACCATTTCCATTGAAGCTAAAACCCTGAACAACCAATCCACTTGATAACAGAGTACAAAACAAAAATACGACAATTATTTTCAGTTTTAATTTTTCCATAAAAATATTATCTATCTTTAAAAGATAAACTTTTTCCCGGTAATTTTCTCGTAAGCCTCTTGATATTTCTTTTGGGTTTCTGCAATAACATCATCCGGAAGACTTGGCGGATCTGAGTTTTTATCCCAGCCCGTGCTTGTCAAATAGTCCCTTACATATTGTTTATCAAAACTTGGTTGAGATTTTCCAGGTTCATATAAATCAGCAGGCCAAAAACGAGAAGAATCTGGTGTTAGTACTTCATCAACAAGAATTATTTGGTCGCCAATTTTACCAAATTCAAACTTGGTATCGGCAATAATGATCCCTTTCTTAAGTGCATACGCTGCACCTTCTTTGTATATTTTCAAGGATAATTCTTTTATTTTTTCTGCTGATTCATTGCCAATGATTTCCTTCATTTTTTCAAAGGAGATGTTAATATCATGACCCGATTCGGCCTTTGTAGATGGAGTGAATAACGGCTCATCAAATTTGTCTGATTCTTTCATTCCGTCAAGGAGCTTAATTCCACAGACTGTCGCATCCTTTTGATAGGATTTCCATGCTGAGCCAGAAATATATCCTCTAACAATACATTCAACAGGGAAAACTTCAGCTTTCTTTACGAGCATGCTTCTTCCAACAAGAACATCCCTATATTTTTGTAATTCCTCAGAAAAATCTACCACATTATCAGATATCATGTGGCTAGGCACTGTATCTTTGAAATGATCAAACCAGAACTTAGAAATTTGCGTTAAACATATTCCTTTGTTTGGTATGGGCTCGTTCAGCACATAATCAAATGCAGAAATCCTATCGGTAACAATGAGAAGTAATTCATCATTTGTTTCATAAACATCTCGTACTTTTCCTTTTTTAAAAGCTTTTAACGGCAGATTCGTTTTAGTAACAATGCTCATATTATTCCCCTGTCTATGATATCTTAGCTCCTTTTTTCACTTTTTTATCTGATACAATCTTTCCTTTTTGACTTAGTAGGTTTTTGCCTTGATATGTTGCCGCCCCTCCTTCACCGATTGTCATATCGATGGCTTTGAAATCTTCAAATTCTAACGTTTTTACTGGTTCTCTTGGAATGCCTTCAATATGGACCTCTGTTCCTGGACCTGCGTCTCCTGGGTTAAGAAGAGAAACTACGCCAGTTTCATCCCCAGCGGCAAGCAACATGCCATTTGATTTAATGCCCCGAATAGTTGCTGGCTTGAGATTAGAAACAATTACGATAGATTTGCCCTTGATTTCATCTTTTGAGTAGAACTGCTTCATCCCAGCAACAATTACTCTTTTGCCCAATGCGCCAAGATCTATTTGCATCATATACAGCTTATCTGCTTGAGGGTGATCCCTAACATCAATAATTTTGGCAACGCGTAAATCAAGTTTGGAAAATGGGTCACTTTCTGTCATAAAATCCTCTAATGCCAATTTTTTAAATAATGGTTGCGGTCGCTCCAATATAGTTCCAACACTTAGTTCCTCTAATGCAGCAGTCCAGTCGACTTTGTGTATTGATTCTTTGTGGCCGAGTATCTTCCAGATTTTGTCTGAGGAAAATGGCAAGTATGGGGCCATAAACACAGCTAAAGCATTTACTATCTTCAAGCAGATATGTAATACGGTTCCACATGCTTCTTTATCAGATTTTATAAGAGTCCACGGTTGTTTTCGATCAAAATAATAATTGCCGAATTGTGCAAGATTCATTGAGGCTCGTAATCCTTTTTTGAAATTGCACTTATATAAGGATGTGTCAACCTCTTTGGAAGTTTCTCTTATTTTATTAATTGCTTTTTTGTCTAAGTCATCCAATTTTCCTTGTTTTGGAATTTCACCAAAATTTTTCTGAGTGAATGTAACGACTCTGTGGATAAAATTGCCATATGTTCCTACAAGTTCATCATTATTCTTGGCAACAAAATCATCCCACAGCCAATTGGTGTCCTTGTTCTCGGGCATATTAATGGAAAGATAATATCGCACTGCATCAGCATCAAATTTTTCAAGAATATCTGGAACCCAAACAGCTACACCTCGGCTTTTAGAAAACTGCTCGCCTTTGAGTCGCAGATATTCATTTGCAGGTATGTCATATGGTAACTCTAGGGATTCATCATAACCCATGAGCATAGACGGCCAGATTAAACTGTGAAATGGAATGTTGTCCTTTGCAAGAAAATAGTAATGCTTTGCCTGTTTGTTTTTCCACCATTCTTCCCATTTATCAGGATTTCCTAAATTTTGTGACCATTCTTTACTAGCAGATAAATATCCTGTTACTGCGTCAAACCATACATAGATTCGTTTATCTTCAAAACCTTCAACTGGGACTTTTATACCCCATTCCATGTCTCTTGTTATTGCTTTATCCTTCAGTCCGTTCTTCAGCCAGTTCTGGGTAAATTTCATCACGCTTGATTTCCAATGTCTTTTATCATTTATCCAATCAAGCAATTTTAATTCAAATTTACTTAACGCAAGAAATAGATGTTCACTTGTTCGTATTTCAGGAGTGCTACCACAAATTTTACATTTTACATTCTGTAGTTCCTGTGGATCGAGTATTTTACCGCATTCATCGCATTGATCTCCTCTTGCTTTTTCATTACTACAATATGGACAGATTCCCTCGATGTAACGATCGGGTAAAAAACGGTTGCATTCTTTACAGTAAAAAGACTCAACATTTTTTTTGTAAATATATCCTTTAGTATAAAGAGTTGAAAAAAGATCCTGTACTACTTTTGCATGGTTATCCGTTGATGTCCTAGTAAATAAATCAAAAGAAATACCAAATTGTTTCATGTTCTCTGTGTGCTCTTTGTTGTATCTATCTACTATAGATTGTGGGGTTGTGTTTTCCTTCTCTGCAGTGATTGTAATAGGCGTGCCATGTTCATCACTTCCTGAAACCATTAAGACATCTTTGCCCTTCATTCTACTGTACCGTGCAAAGATATCAGCGGGCAAGTAACATCCTGCGATATGCCCGAGGTGAAGTGAGCCATTTGCATATGGCCATGCAACTCCGATGTAAATCTTTTCTTTCATGGAGAGTTCTCTATGCTGAATACAAGCACAACATTTAAATATGGCGCAGACCTAATATGTAACTGCATATTACAAAATATGTAATGGAAAAATAGTGCTAAATAACAATTAATCTTGAAATTAATTAATTTAACCGCTTGACTAAATAGTAATATTTGCTATATGCAAACGCAATGTGGAAATCAACCGCCTATTATTTGCTAAAAAGCGGATGAAGGTGCTATTTTTCAAAAAATATTGATTGAGGTGTATATAATGGTAATTGATCCAGCAACAACAAAATATCTTATTAAAGCTCATATTAAGGCAGATGGAATTATTGAAAAATCTGATGTAGTCGGCGCTATTTTTGGCCAAACCGAGGGTCTTCTCGGTGAGGAATTGGATTTGAGAGAATTACAGCGATCTGCACGAGTTGGAAGAATAGAAGTAGATTTAGAATCAAAGAACGGAAAAAGCGAGGGAACTATTACCTTGCCCACGTCATTAGACAAGGTTGAAACGGTTATCCTTGCTGCAGCTTTTGAAAGCATTGATCGAGTTGGACCTTGTAAGGCCACGATTAATGCTGAAGAAGTTCAGGATGTACGAGTCGTTCGAAGAAAGAAAGTGATTGAACGAGCAAAAGCGCTTCTTAACAAAGTTATTGAAGAAGGTAAAGTTGAAGGAGAAAGCATTGCTGATACTGTAAGACAGGCAGTGCAAGTAGAAGAGATCGTAAATTATGGTCAAGATCATTGTCCGGCCGGTCCAAATATTGAGAACAGTGATGCAATTATCGTTGTCGAAGGAAGAAGAGATGTAATTAACCTTCTGAAATATGGTATTAAAAATGTGATTGCGGTTGGTGGAACAAACATCCCAAAAACAGTGTTAGATTTGACAAAGGAGCGAATCACAACTGCTTTTGTTGATGGAGATAGAGGTGGAGAGCTTATTCTGAGAGAACTTTTACAAACAGCAGATATTGACTTCGTTGCAAGGGCTCCACAAACTCGTGAAGTTGAAGAAATCCCGCAAAAGCTTATCATGAAGGCATTGAAAAACAAAATCCCTGCTGAACAATATGCGGAGATGTATGATATTAAACTTGAAAGGCCAAAAGATGAAAAACAAAATAAAGTAGCAGAAAGAGAACCAGCTGGAAGGAAGAAGGTTGAACAAAAATCTGAACAAAAATCAAAGCAAAAAACTCAAGAAGAGCAACCAAAGGCAGAAGATAAAGAACGAATTATCGCCGAGAAGCAAAAAAACTACTCTGTTATACTCAAAGACATTTCAGGTTCATTAAAAGCAGTGCTGTTTGATAAGGACGATAAAGAAATGAAGAAAATACCGGTCCGGGAGCTAACTGATGCACTCAAGAAAAGCGATAATATATCCACTGTGGTATTTGACGGCATCATTACCCAGCGACTCTTGGACATTGCAAATAACAAAAATATCAAAGAAATCGTTGGTATTAAATTAGGCAACGTCGTCAAAATGCCATCATCGGTAAGAGTTCTTACGAAAAAGGATCTTGAGTGATTCTCTTTTTTCTTCTTTTTATCATCCAAAATTTTTTTAGACAGTTTTATTTAAAAGGTGTATAGAAAAACATAAAAAGCCGTTGCAATATCTCGACGTATTGTTTTGATGGTGGAAGATTTCGATGCAAAAAGACGAGCTTATTCAACTTCATACGTTTTTACTTCAATTAAAAACACATCTGGAAGACATTGTTGAACATAATGGTGGATCTGAGTTTCATTACTATGAAAAACTTGATGTTACTCCATATCAAGTCTACAAATCGAAAAGGGAACACAAGCTAGCTGTCTTCACTTTAAGTAAGGGTATAGCCTGCCTAATGACAAATAATAATTGTTCAGGCCTTGAGAAGATTTCAAACCGACTGGATCAAATGTCAGAACGGTTTATGACTAATAAAGAAAAAGAATTGATAAGATCCTAAATTGCTAGCCTCATAAGATAGGCATCTTCTCCATTTTGATAAAAATTTGTTAGTACATCGGTAATATCAAAGCCATGTTTTTGATAAAACTTGATGGCTTGCTTGTTATCAATTCTTACCTCCAACTCAATATGTTTTATGTTTTGTAATGTCAGCTCTTTTAAAAATTGATTTAATAGAGATTTTCCTACGCCGTATCTTCTATGTTGTTTTGCTACTGCAAGCATAAGGATGCGTGCTGTGTCCGGGGTTGTCTTTGCTCCAACAATAAATCCAACTATCTTATGGAGCTTTTCATTTACCAAAAAACCTTGAGGAAATGTTTCATAGAAATAATTGAAAAGACTTGGGTTATAACATTCGGGCAGCGTCTCAGATGCAAGTTTTATGACGGGAAACATATCATCTGGTTGGAATGTTCTAACTGTATACACATAATAACATCAGCATTATGACGTATAAATGATTAGCGGTATGTTTAATAATAAATGCTCAATTACCGGTCAACAAGGGGTGTTATTATCGGAATTGATGACGTTGTAGTAACAAGAAAAATATTCGAACGTTTTTCCAAGGAATTTCAGGACTGTTTTGATATAGATGTTGCTATTGCTGGCGCAGGTCCTGCAGGCCTCACCGCAGCAAAATATCTTGCTAATGCAGGAAAAAAAGTTGTTATATTTGAACGAAAACTATCCATAGGTGGCGGCATGTGGGGTGGCGGTATGACTTTCCCCATAATCGTTGTTCAGCAAGAATCTAAATCTATTCTGGATGAGGCAAACATCAAACTAACAGATGAAGGAGAGGGATATTACAGTGCTGATTCTATAGAAGCAATTACAAAACTTTGCTCTTCTGCTATTGATGCCGGTGCTAGGGTTTTTAATACAATTTCTGTAGAAGATGTATTGCTTGGTAAAAAGAAAGAGGTAAATGGTTTTGTTATTAATTGGAGTGCTGTGGATATTGCAGGATTACATGTTGATCCTTTATCCATTCGTGCAAAGTACTGTATCGATGCCACTGGGCATGCAGCTGAAGTTTGCCATATCGTTAAAAATAAAGTAGCCCCTCTTGATACGCCAAGCGGAGACATAGAAAAAGAGCGTTCCATGTATGCAGAAATCGGTGAAAAAACTGTCGTAGAAAATACGAAAGAGGTTTATCCCGGTTTATTTGTATCCGGAATGTGTGCCAATGCAGTTTACGGCGCACCACGCATGGGTCCTATTTTTGGTGGCATGCTTTTATCAGGTAAGCGAGTTGCTGAATTGATTTTGAAAAAACTCTAAACTTTCTATGCTAAATATATTCCAAAAACTGTAATTAATATTACAACAATTGGTACGCACACAATAGTTGTCCATGTAACAGAGAGTGCAGTAACTTTTTTATCAATTCCATATGGAACAAGAAACATGTTTGTACTTGTTATTGGAAGAATTGAATTTATCATAATAACTGCAAACCATGCACTTGTAATAAAACCAAAAACATATATCGGCAGCATCGCAACAACTGTAAGTATAGGTGTGATTAGAACAGTTAAAAAGAAAATACTTCTAACCCATTGCCAATGCTCCTTTGATTTAGAACTTTTTTTTAAACTAAAAAGTTTTTTCAATTCATCTATTTTTAAATCATGAGGATGAATGCCTGCACCTACATAGTATAATGCAGCAGGAATTGTACACTGCGTGATAAACACAAATAATCTGTTAAAATCAGTCGGATCTTTCACTGTAATGCCCGTAATTCCATGTAAAGCAATTGCTGCAAAAGCAAAAACAAAAAGATATGCTGGAAATATTTTAAAATACCAAGGAAGAGCTGAAATCTTAGCATTGATATCTGGTTTCTTAATTTCTTTTTTATGAAGATGTGAAAGAATACCCGGAATTATAGCAAATAAGAATATCGCCCCAATAATCATATAAATTAATGCTTGCACCTGCCATTCAGAAATTGCAAGCATCGTGCCCCCCACAAAAGCCGAGCTCCTACCTTGATTCGTTAAAACTGTTTTAATAAAATTATTTTTTTCTTTTACTGTCAACTCCATCTTTTCCACTCTATTTTTTGCAAACAAATATGCAAGAATATACATTAGAGTTAAAATAATAAAACATACAATAGTAAAAGATATTTCGTTACTGCCAAAATCTACATTCATAAGTATTCTAAAAAGCAAGAGCGGGACAAAAATATAAAGCAAAATCAGTGCATTTCTTTTCATTGCTTTATTTACAAAATCCTCACCAAGCAAGCGTGTAAACAGCACAGTTAAAATAAAACCAACTAGTATCCAAGGTAGTGTATACAAACCTGATATATAGTTGGTGACTGTATCTAGAAATTCCAACATCTTAACTTTTTCCTAAATGATATTTTTATCTTTCAATTACTCTCTTAGCCTTTCCCGTACTCCGTGGTATAGTTTTAGGTGCTATTGCTTTAACAGGTACATGTAGGTTTAAGACACTGTAGATCTCCTCTTCAGCTTGTTTTTCCAAATTGTCAAGATGTCCTTCTTTGTATCTAGTTTCTGTTGGCTCAACTTCTACTGACAAAGAAGTAATATCGCCTTTCTTTGTTTTAATAATCTGGTAGTTATCACTTACACCTTGAACTTGCATAAGTGCTGCTTCAACCTGCGATGGGAATACAATAACGCCCTTCACTTTCATCATGTCGTCACTACGGCCCTTGATACGAGATTGGAATGGGAGTGTCCGTCCGCATTCACAGGCTTCTTCATAGATTGATGCAAGATCTCTGGTCCTAAATCTGATTGCTGGGAACGCCTCTTTAGTTAACGTAGTGAAGACGAGCTCTCCCTCTTCGCCAGGCTCTAATGTTTCACCTGTGTTGGGATCAATTATTTCTGTAAGAAAGTGATCCGCGTTGATGTGTAATCTCTTTTCCTTACATTCGGAAACGACGCCTGGGCCGATAATTTCTGTTAGGCCATAGTGCTCATGGGCTGTAATTCCCCAACGTTTTTCGATATTGTTTCTCATCTCTTCACTCCATGCTTCAGCGCCAAAACAACCTATATTCAATTTAAAATCCTTTAAGGGATCAAAACCCATTTCTTCTGCAACTTCTGCGATATACATGGAGTATGATGGAGTACAAGCTAATGCTGTAGAACCAAAATCCTTCATAATGTTAATCTGCCTCTTAGTATTTCCAGAACTAATAGTGATTACCATGGCACCTATTTTCTGGGCTCCTTTTTCAAAACCATGGGCTCCTGTAAAAAGGCCATATCCATACGAGTTTTGCATGATGTCATCTTTTCTGAGACCGTTGGCCCACAAAGAACGAGCCATGACTTCCCCCCAGAGTTCAACATCTTTTTGCGTATATGGTCCAACAACTGGTTTTCCAGTAGTGCCTGAGGATGCATGAACCTCTACAATATTATCTATCTCAGTACAAACAAGACCAAACGGGTAATACTCTCGTAGATCTTGTTTTGTCAAAAAAGGAATTTTTTCTATATCTTTCAACGTTTTAATATCATCAGGTTTTATGTTTGCACTCTTGAGTTTTTTATTGTAGAATTTATTGTTTTTGTAAACATGTTGGATCAAATTCTTCAATCTTTTCAATTGCAGTTCCTTTAATTCGTTTAAAGGCATTGTTTCTACATCTTGGTTCCAGAATTCTTTTGGCATAATTGCCTCCCTTTCTGCGGCTTGAATAAGCTATTTGGATATAATTATTTCTGAAAAAAATTGAGAAAGTTATAAATCACATTATCCGTTTCCTCGTTCGACATCAACTTTATTGATGTTAATGATCCGGGGAGGAAAATAGAATGAGTTTGATACTTGGTATGGATGCTTGGGTGTTTGCTGCATGGATTCTCACCATAATAGCAGCGATAGCCTGCGTGATATATGGAATTTATTATGAATATCTTAAAAAAGACGATGAAGAAAAACCATCTGTAAAAAAAGATGAAAAACAAAAAGAGGGGGAAAAATAATATGGATGTCGTTTTTTTTGCTGTTTTCATGGCCCTTTTTGCCGCGATGTTTGGTTTCTTAGGTTATCTTGGCTATAAGAAAACAAAAACAGCCGAGGATTATTATGTTGCTGGTAGAAAGATGGGGCCAATAGTTATAGCTTTTTCATATGGAGCAACGTTTATTAGTGCAGTTGCTTTAATTGGTTTTTCCGGTATTGCATCCATCTATGGCCATTCAATTTTATGGCTTGCATTTCTTAACATTTTTGTTGGAATTCTTATAGCTTTTATTTTTTATGGATTCAGGACGAGAAAAATGGGGCTTTCACTAAAAGCTGTGACGTTACCTGAGATGCTGGGAAATAGGTTTAATTCAATTAGGCTACAATCAGTTTCAGGTTTGATAATAGCTATTTTTATGATTGCATATGCTTCAGCAGTTTTTCTTGCGATAGCCTCTCTTTTTCAAGTAACGTTTGGAATATCATATGAGCTCTGTGTTGTAATATTTACAGTCGTTGTTGGAGCATATCTTGTTGTAGGTGGTTTATATGCAGTAATGTGGACACATGCAGTTCAGGGCATACTAATGCTTGTGGGTATGCTTATTCTCACTATTGGCATATATGCTATGCTTGGAGGAGTTGGACCTGCGCACGAAGCTGCTGCTTCCCTTACACCTGAAATTCTAGAAAGCATAGGGAGTCCAGCTGCAACCCAAGCACCTAATGGTTTAACTTCAATGCCTCCATTATTATCTCCACCGTTCATGATGATATTGACACTCATTTTTGGTGTTGGTATTGGCGTTCTTGCACAACCTCAGCTTATTGTTAGATATCTTTCTGCAAAAAGCGAAAAAGCACTAAGGCGTGCGATACCATATGGCGGAATATTCATTCTTTTGATGACGTTTACTGCATTTAGTATAGGGCCATTATGTAATGTATTGATGGTAAATAATGGATTATCCTATCCTGGTACGCCAGATAAAGTATTGCCTCTAGTAGTAAGTGAACTGTTTCCACAATGGTTTGTATTTCTTTTCTTATTTGCTGTATTGGCAGCAGCAATGTCAACTGCAAGTGCCTTATTTCATACCGCAGGCGCATCAATTGGAAGAGATGTTTTTGAGAAGGGAATGATGAAAGGAATATCTCATGAAAAGTCTATAAAAGTAACGCGAATTGCTACTATTATCATTGTAATAGCAACATTGATTATTACTTTAAATCCATTAGATGTAGTTGCGATTATGTGTGCCTTTTTCTTTGGGCTAATGGCATGTACATTTCTTGCTCCATATACGTTTATGCTCTATTGGAAAAAGACAAGCAGAGCAGGAGCCTGGGCAGGGATGCTTGGAGGATTTATATTTACTATGCTTTGGTATGCTCTAGTCTATTTCAAAACAGCACCACAAATAATAGGTTCGTCATTAGTCAACGAATATGTATGGAATATGCTCGATCCTCTTTTTATTGGGGTTCCGCTGTCTTTCCTTTTGACATATGTCTTTAGTGTACTAATGAAACAAGACAAAGAAGAACAGAAACTCATGAAAAAGGCATTTGAAAATATTTAAAGAAACAAAGCACATTAATCGCCCCGTCAAAAGTAATTTCAGATGTTTATAACCTGTGAAAATAAAATCACGCCAATGATGTCGATAGCAGGGCATCCTTTTCCATTACCGTTCAACTGATTGAACAAAATATGATCAAAGAAAGAGATGTCTTCTGTTCTGAAGAGATTGTATCATTCGCTTCCTTTTTTGAAGAACTTGAAAAACGAAACATTCACATTGCTAAGACTATTACATAATAGTAAGACAACATGAATGCTGAACAAGAGTTTTTAACTGGGAAAAAACGAGCACTCCAAAAGCTCGGCATATCAATAAATGAAAATAAGGTAGACAAAACTATTTTACCGCTCCTTTTTATAATTAATGAATCTAATTATTACTATACATCTAGTAGCTGTGCCGGTAGAATTGTGTTGCTGCAACTTCCACAGATTGGAGATAAACAAAATGCCAAGTTTCTGGGAAAATGGCACAAAACCATCGAACCTGATGAGCTTATGTCTGCATCAAAAAATGCAGACGTTGGTCAATTATGGCTGCTTGCACAACCTCCGATTATTCACTTGACTGCAAAAATAATAGATGCGGCAGATTCAATGCTAAAAACAGCGATTTCTTGTGGTTTTAAGAATTCGGGTTTACGTTCCCTTGATAAGAAGATAGT
>CAZYFW010000028.1:2967-12542 GCA_964646685.1 uncultured Thermoplasmatales archaeon | reverse complement strand
TAAATCTTTTAAAAAATCTTGGACATCTTCGCCATAAAGAGTATAATGGATATCTTTAAGGTTTCCACCAAGTTCTTTTTCTTTTTCAATCAAAAATGTTTCAAATCCCTGTTCAGCAAGCCTCAAAGCACTGGTTAGGCCAGTCAGGCCACCGCCAATAATCAATCCTTTGTGATTCACATCCAATTTAACTATGGGCAAAGGTTTCAGTAAAGCAGCTTTGGAGACGGCCATCTTAATTAAATCACGTGCTTTTTCTGTAGCCTTTTCTGGTTCTTTCATATGAACCCAGCTGCATTGATCACGGATATTTGCCATCTCAAAAAGATAAGGGTTCAAACCAGCTTCTTTGATCGTTTCCTGAAATAATGGTTCATGAGTCCTGGGAGTACAAGAAGCCACCACTATCCTGTTAATATTATATTCTTTGATCATATCCTTAATATGTGTCTGTGTATCCTGCGAGCAGGTAAACAAATTATCCTCAGCATATACCACCTTGGGAAGGGTTCTAGCATACTCAACTAAAGAGGGAACATCAAGATATCCACCAATATTACTTCCACAATGACAAATAAAAACACCAACACGAACAGGCTCATACCTTACATCCATTTCAGATGGATACTGTTTCACCGTTACATGTTCACCACGTGATTCAGAGAGTAAACCAGACACCATGGCAGATACACCACTAGCCTGAGCTACAGTTTCAGGAATGTCCTTTGGGCCTGAAAAAGCACCAGCCACATAAATACCAGGTTTATTAGTCTCCAAAGGACGAAAAGTAGATGTCTTTGCAAAATTATATTTATTTAAACTTATTCCAAATTTATCCGCTAAACGAACCGAATCATCAGGAGAATTAAGACCAACAGATAATACTGCAAGATCAAACTCTTCACTACTCAGAACACCTTTTTCATTTTCAAATTTAACGATAAGATTATGAGTCCTTGGGTCCTCATCAATATTCGAAATACGTGAACGAATAAATCTTACATTATTTTCCCCCTCTGCTCTGTCAATATATTTATCGAAATCTTTTCCGAAAGCACGCATATCCATAAAAAAAATCGTGGGTTCAATATTTGGTGTATGCTCCTTGGCAATTACTGCCTCTTTAACCGCATACATACAACATACTGAGGAACAATACCCCTTGTTTATATGAGGATCACGACTTCCTACACATTGAATCCAAGCAATCTTCTTAGGTTCCTTTTCATCTGAAGGACGTACCACATGACCTTGGAATGGACCTGAAGCACTCAGGATCCTTTCAAACTCAATACTAGAAATAACATTAGGAAAACGACCATAACCAAACTCACTTTTAATTAGCGGGTTAAACTCATCAAACCCTGGAGAAAGAATCACTGATCCTACATCCAAAGTAATTAGTTCGTCCTTCATGTCATGGAAAATTGCTTCAGGTTCACATGCGTCTACACATTGCATACATTCACAGCAACCACCACAATTCAGGCAACGTCCTGCTTCAGATATCGCATCTTTTTCAGAAAAGCCAAGTTCCACTTCGTCAAAAGATCCCTTACGCTTCCTCAAGGGAAGAGCATCCATCTCCACACGTGGAATTTGCTTCAATTCTTTAATATCAACTTTTACATATTCTTCAGATGATCCTTCTCCCTCTCGGTTAAATCTAAGATCTTCTCCACGTAAATAACGATCAATTGAAATGGATGCTTTTCTGCCGGCAGCCATAGCCTCAATATACGTCCAAGGGCCTGTAACTGCATCACCACCAGCAAAAACACCAGAAAAATTTGTTTCAAGAGTCACTGGGTCAACCCCAATGGTGTTCCATTCAGAAATATTGAGAGTTTCGTCTTTAGAGAGAAAAGACATGTCAGGTTTCTGACCTATTGCAGGCAGTACCATATCAACATCAATTGTAAACTCTGAATTTGGAACAGGAATGGGGCGCCTCCGACCGCTAGTATCTGCCTTCCCAAGTTTCATCCGCTGACATTCAATACCAGCAACTTTGCCATTCCTTGCCAGTGTACGAACCGGGTTAGAAAGGAAAATAAAGTTTACACCCTCTCTTTGACCTTCTTCAATCTCTGATTTCTGAGCAGGCATTTCTTCAATTGATCGACGGTAAATAATAGAAACTTCAGCATTATCGCCATATTTCTGTTGAGCTAGGCGAAGCGATGTTCGAGCTGCATCCACTGCAGCATCACCACCACCAATCACTGCAACCCGTCGACCTATATTAACATCCTTGTCAAGATTATATGTTTTCAGGAAATCAGTAGCTGAGATAACGCCTTCTAGCTCTTCACCAGGAATTCCCAACTTACGAGCGATATGGGTTCCCACAGCTATAAAGACCGCATCAAAATTATCTCTTAATTCAGAGAGAGTTACATTTTTTCCGACACAAACATTGGTTTTAATCTCGACGCCGAGATCCTTAACCAAATCAATCTCTCTTTTCAAAATATTGCGAGGAAGTCGATAACTTGGAATTCCCACAGCAAGCATGCCACCAGCCACTGGAAGCGATTCAAAAACAGTGGGCTCATGACCTTTTAATGCCAGATCATAAGCAGATAATAGTCCCGCAGGTCCAGAACCAATAATGGCAACTTTCTTATTGGTAGAAGGTGCTTTTTCAGGAGTTTGAATCTTTTCATTCCATTCTCTGTCACTAACAAAACGTTTCAGATAGTCAATAGCAACTGGGTCGTCCAGATCCCCACGTCGGCAAGCAGCTTCGCATGGGCGAGTACAAATGCGACCCGTGATACCCAAAAAGGGATTCTTCTCACGTATAAGCTCAAAAGCTTCCCGATATTTACCAGCAGAAACCAAGGCGATATATCCCTGAGCGTTAACATGAAGGGGACAAGTAGCACTGCAAGGAGGAGTGCCTTGTTTTTCAATTACAAACGCACTAGGATTTGCTTGAGGAAACAGTTGATAAATAGCATGTCGGTCAGATAAGTTTTCTTCAAAAGTATTGGGAAGAGAAACCGGGCAAACATCACTGCAATCATTACAGCTTTTGCATTTCTCAATATCCACATAACGGGGGTGTTTACGAACATTTATCTGAAAATGACCTGCGTTACCTTCAACATTTTCTACATCGGCATAAGTTAAAAGTTCAATATTTGGATGGCGACCTGCATCTACTAGTTTAGGTGAGAGAATACACATGGAACAATCATTAGTGGGAAAGGTTTTATCCAACTGAGCCATCACACCTCCGATACTAGGTTTTTTATCTAGAAGATATACTTTGAAACCTGAATTTGCCAAATCAAGAGAAGATTGTATACCAGATATGCCACCACCCACAACTAAAACTTTAGAAACAGGTTTTGAATATTTGTCGTTTTTACTTATGTTGTTTTTCATCTTTCGCCTTTGATACTTTTTAGTTGTTCATATGAGAAGACAGGTCCATCTTTGCAGACATATACATTGCCAATGTTACATCTGCCGCATTTGCCTATGCCACATTTCATTCTCATCTCAAGAGTAGTAAAAATTTGGTCAGCCGAGAAACCTAGTTTCAACAGATTTTCAATTACAAACTTTATCATAATTGGTGGGCCACAAGTAACAGCTATGGTATTTTCTGGAGATGGGCTAACTTTTAGAAGATTATCTGGGACGAAACCTACAAAACGATCCCATCCTCGCTCTTCTTTATCGATGGATAGATGAACATTAATATCGTTTCTTTTTTCCAATTCAAACAATTCTTCTTTAAAACATAGGTCATTAGAGCTTCTTGCACCATAAATGACATCAATTCTTTCATATTTGTCACGGTTAGCTATTATATAATGTATAACAGAGCGTAATGGTGCCTGGCCGATTCCTCCACCAATGAAAACCATGTTTTTACCAATCCACTCTTCAACATTGAAACTATTTCCATAAGGCCCTCTTACTCCTAGGGTGTCACCAATCTTTGCCTCATGGAGGGTACTGGTTACTTTGCCATGTCTCATTACACTGACTTCAAAATAATTTTTTTGAGTGGGCGATGAGGAGATGGCAAACATACATTCTCCTATGCCAAAAAGGCTTACCATCATGCATTGGCCGGGTTTAAAAGAAAAATTTTTCTGGATATTTTTGTCTTTAAATCTCAGTCTAAGAATTTTAATAGCACGTTCGCCGCCAACTTCATCTGTAATGTTTTCTATAATGGCAAGCCAGGGTTTATAGGGATTATTCATCTTTTTTAACCTCTCGTGCCTGATTCACTACCTCAATTATGTCAATGTTTACCGGACATTCGGTTATACATCTTCCACAACCCACACAGCCAAAAACCTGATTGTTTTTAGGCAAATAGTTGAATTTATGATATACTCTATTTCTAATACGATTCATCTGATTAGGTCTAGGGTTATAGCCAGATGCTTGCATAGTATATTCTGGATACATACATGAATCCCAAACACGTATACGAGCGCCTTTATCCCCTGCGATTTCGTCTTGCATATCAAAACAATGGCAAGTAGGGCACAGAAATGTGCAAATACCGCACCCTAAACATTTTCTGGCGATTTCCTCCCAATATTTATTTTCAAAAATTGAGTCAAGAATAGATACTAGATTCTCGCTTTTTATATGCCTTTTAATGTTGTCTTTTGCTTTTTTCACTATTTCTTCTTTTTTCTTTTTTTCCTCTATATTTGCAGGCTTAAAACCTGCAAAGTTTTTCACAATTTTTTTCCCTTTGTCGGTAATTAATTCGACATAGTATTTATCACCAATATCTGTTAGTAAGACGTCCAGTCCATCTGTGTCAGCTGGACTACCGTTGAGAGAAGTGCAAAAACAATTTAAGGGTGGTTTGTGGCACGTTAAACCAATTAGAACTGAGTTTTTTCTCCGCGATAGATATAAGGAATCTTTGTGTTCACCAGTGAAAACCTGATCAAGGATTTTTAAGCTCTTGGCATCACATGGTTTTATGCCAAATATAAGTGTTCTTCCATCTTTTTTAGGTGTTTCAAGATTTATATTTCCATCTTTGGAAAATCTAAACAAAGTCTCAGTCTGAGGTAAATAAATAGATTTAGGAGGAATCCTACTATTATCATAACCCAGTGTCATCTCATCTGGTTTTTTAATCTGTTTAAATACGACCATATCTTTGGTTTTCACTGGAGCGAAAACAATATAGTCTGAAATAATCTGATTGATAAAAGTATTAATTTTGTTCTTGTCAATGATCATCTCTTCCATTTTTTATTTGATATCCTCCTCAGGGTCATCAGGTTTAAATATTGCCAGTAGAGGTTTGCCATCTAGCTCCTTTCCAGCGTTATAATCAAAAAGTTCTTTGACATCTTTTTCCACTTTTTTATTTAACAACATCAATGGTATATCCATGGGGCAAGCACGTTCACATTCTCCACAACTAGCACATCGACCAGCCAGATGAAAAGCGCGTATAATATGCCATACTGTATTTTCAGAAATATTCACTGAACGGCGAAGCCATTGAGGATCTAACTGTTCAGCCATACATTTTTCACAGTAACAAACTGGGCAGACGTTCCTACAGGCATAACAACGTATACATTTGTCAAACTGTTGTTCCCAGAACTCCCATTTATCAGTTAGTGACTTCTTTTCAAAATCTTTTACATCACCATAGTCCTCTTTACCTAATGGTTTTATCTTATTCCCAACTAGATAATCATAAATTAAAGGCGTTGGATATTCGCAATGGATACATTTATCAAAAACAATATCTCTTTTTGGAATTTCCTGTTTTTTACCATTAACAGTGAAAACAAATTTATCATCTTTTTCAACAACATCAACATTCTCTAAAGGTTCAGAAATTCTTTTACTAAGTTTTTCAGGATCAATTACTCCACCACAGGGCACCCCAATTATGAACAATTTATCACGAGGGATTCTTTTTTCATTTATCATTTGAATTAGCGATCTAGAATCGCAGCCTTTTAACACGATTCCAATTTTTTCTTTTCCATATTCATTTTTAATATACATTGTTAGATTATTCAAACAAAATGGAGAAAAAATAACCTGAGATACGTCTTCTCTTTTTGAAAAAAAATGTGGTGTTGTTTGAAAACCATAGGTTCCTCTACTATAACATATAATATATTTTACATCATTTCTATCTAGGATTTTTTTGATCTCATCTTGGAATTTTTTATTATCTACCATTCATTTCTCCTTTTAATCTGACTAATTGGACCTAGTTTTTTAATTTCGTCAGTAGCCGTCTTGATCACCTCTGCAAACTTCCCACCCTCTGATGCTGATATCCATGCCATTTGTACACGTCCGGGATTTATCCCAATGTATTCAAGAATTTTTTTCAAAATTGTCATTCGTCTGCGTGCTAGATAATTACCAGTTTCATAATGGCATTCACCAGGATGACAGCCACCTATGATCACTCCATCAACACCCTGTTGTAAAGCATTAAGGACAAAAACAGGGTTAACGCGACCGGAACACATCACTCGTATTATTTTCACATTTGTTGGATACTGAATACGACTAGTTCCTGCTAGATCTGCACCTGCATAACTGCACCAGTTGCAGAGGAATGCTACAATATTCGGCTCAAATTCTTTAGACATTTTTCTACCATTCTAGATAGTATATACCATATTATCCATAAAAAGCATGAGAGGATTATATTTTATTGTTTTATTCAGTTACTGCATCTATCATTGAAATGATTTGCTCTCGTTTGAACCCTTTTTGTTCGATTGCACCAGATGGACATGCTGACACACAGCTACCACACCCTTTGCAGACTCCTTCTAGTACGTGTGCGAGTCTTTTTGTTTTATCGTTTTCCGTTTCCGTAATCATTTCTATTGCACCATAGGGACACGTTTTTTCACAGACGCCACACCCACTACAGAGCTCCTCATCGACACATGAGATTGGCGCATCAGTGTAGTATTTATCCTTGGAAATGATAGTGAGTGCCCGCGATGCAGCTCCATATGCTTGTGCGATTGTTTCAGTTATTGATTTAGGTGAGTGTGCCATACCTGCAAGGAACATTCCTTCAGTTGCAAAATCAACCGGCTTGAGTTTTACATGAGCCTCTAGAAAGAAGTTGTCTTCATTAAGCGGTACTTTTAGTTTCTGTGCAAGTTCAACATTTTCAGCTCTTGGGATAATCGCTGGGCTAAGTACTAGGTAATCAGTATGTAATAGTAGTTTTTCGCCAAGTATTAGATCTTTTACCTCAATTTCCAGGTCGTTTTTACCTTTTTTAACCTTGGGTTTTTTATCCTTGTTGTATCTTACAAAAATTATTCCTTTTTCTCGTGCTTTTTCATAGTACGTTTCGCTAAACGCATATGTTCTCATATCACGGTATATGATGTAGATTTTTGCATCAGGGTTTTTTTCTTTTATTTTTAAAGCGTTTTTGATCGCATCAGTGCAACAAATGCGGCTACAGTAAGGTCTTCCTTCTTCACGTGATCCAACGCACTGTATCATTACAATTGTTTTTTTATCAAAACTTGATCCTGTTACTATTTTTTTCTCAAGTTCCAATTGCGTCATCACACGATTGTCTTTTCCATAGAGGTATTCATTTGGTTTAAATTCCTCTGCACCAGTTGCAACAATGATGATTCCATGTTCAATCTTAAGTTTCGTTGTACTGTTTTTGATTGTTGTTGCATAGTTTCCAACAAATCCATCGACTTTTTCAACTCGGGCTTTTTTGTAGACTTTTATCTTTGGATGTTTCTCCACTCTCTCAATAATTGATTTCATATATGGCTTTACATCATGATCTTCAAGTGTAAAGTAGATGTTTCTAAGGTTTCCACCAAGTTCTTTTTCTTTTTCAATCAAAAATGTTTCAAATCCCTGTTCAGCAATTGAAAGAGCAGAGATCATACCAGCTAGACCCCCGCCTATTATAAGTGCCTTCTGAGTGACATTGAGCTCAATTTCTTGTAAAGGTTCAATGAGTGCTGCTTTTGCAACAGCCATTTTAACCAGTTGTCTTGCTTTTTCTGTTGCTTTTTTCGGCTCTTTCATATGAACCCAGCTGCATTGATCACGGATGTTTGCCATTTCAAAAAGATGTGGATTGAGACCTGCTTCACGAATTGTTGCTTGAAATAATGGTTCGTGAGTCCTTGGCGTACAGGATGCAACAATAACCCGATTTAGTTTATGCTCCTTTATTTTTTCAACTATTTTCTTCTGAGTATCTTGAGAACAAGTATACAGGTTATCCTCTGCATAGGCAACATTTGGAAGTGTTTTGGCATATTCAACAAGTGATGGCACATCAACATATGCTCCGATGTTTATACCACAGTGACAAATGAAAAGCCCAATTCGCGGTTCTTCACTTGATACATCAATCTCTGGCGGATACTCTTTCTTTTCAACAAGAGTGTTTCTTTTAGAAGCAATAATGCTACCGGCTTTTGCAGCGGCACCAGAAGCTTCCATTACCGTTTCAGGTATATCCTTTGGGCCTGAGAATGCACCACAGACAAATACACCACGACGTGTAGTGGCAACAGGGTCAAACTCAGGAGTTACACAGAAACCAAACTCATTGAGCTTGATACCAATTTTCTTTGCAAGTTCCTGCATGCCCTTCTTAGAAATAAAACCAACTGATAGTACTACCATATCAAATATTTCTTCTTTTAACTGACCCTCTTCAGTTTCATACTTGATATACAGGTTTTTGTTTTTCGGATCTTCTTCAACTGAAGATATACGACAACGTAAAAACCTCACGCCCTGTTCCTCTTCGGCACGGTTATAATACTTCTCAAAATCTTTACCATAAGTTCTCATGTCCATGTAGAAAATCGTAGGTTCAATATTTGGAGCATGTTCTTTTGCAATTACTGCTTCTTTAATAGCATAAGTACAACAAACAGATGAGCAATAATTCTTACCACAAGCGTTATCGCGAGAACCCACACACTGAATCCATGCAATCTTCTTAGGCTCTTTTTGATCAGATGGACGAATAACATGACCACTATATGGTCCCGATGCAGAAAGTATACGTTCGAATTCTAAAGAATTCAAAACATTTGGATACCTTCCGTATCCATAGACACAGTTCAAAGTTGCATCAAACAAAACATATCCAGGTGCAAGTATAACAGAGCCGACATTAAGATCAACTGTCTCATCAGTCATATCATGATCAATCGCATCTGCTTCACAAGCCTCTATACATTGTTTACAAATTGAACAGAAATTACAACTAAGACACCTCCCGGCTTCTTTGATTGCTTGTTCCTCTGTAAGTTCAAGCTCTACCTCATCAAAACCATGAATACGTCTTTCAACATCAAGTTTAGGTATTACTACGCGAGGGATTTTTTCAAATTTCTTATCAGGTTTTGGTGCAACAATTTTTTCTTTACCCGGCCTTCCCTCATGCAGATCTTCCTCATTTAAAAACCGGTCGATAGAAACAGCGGCTTCATGACCCTGAGCAATTGCTTCGATGACAAGACCCGGTCCATAAACTGCATCACCTGCTGCAAACATCCAAGGAATGTTAGTTTGCATAG
>CAZYFW010000028.1:0-2867 GCA_964646685.1 uncultured Thermoplasmatales archaeon | reverse complement strand
GGTCCATAAACTGCATCACCTGCTGCAAACATCCAAGGAATGTTAGTTTGCATAGTAAGATTATCAACCTGTAGTAAACCACGCTTGGTTACAAGAACGCCGTCAGCAGCCTTTAGTAAGGTATAGTCTACTTCTTGACCTATTGCAACAATAATTGTATCTGCTTCAATAATCGATTCAGTATTAGGTTTAACCTGTGGGTTAAATCTACCTTTATCATCAAAAACTGATGTACATTCTAAAGTCTCAACACCTACTGCTCGACCACTAACACCAACGATTCTCTTAGGCATACGGCGAGTATGCATAATGACGCCTTCTTGTTCTGCTTCTTCTATCTCATAATCAAACGCAGGCATCTCATCTTTTGATTCTACACACGCAAGATGGATTTCTTCGGCGCCGATACGTAATGCTGAACGAGCGACATCAATAGCAACATTCCCACCACCAATAACCAGTACTTTTTTTCCAATTGGAATTTTCTTACCCATGCTTAGTGCTCTAAGAAAAGCAGTGAACCCATACACGCCCTCGAGTTCAAGGTTTTGTATGGGAATTGAAACAATGCCATCCTTATTTAATCCTAGTTCTACCTCAACCTCGGCAAGTGGTGATAAAATAGGTGCCTGGCCAACAGCAGATATGACAACATCGGCATCGAGTTTAAACGTAGACCCCTCAATTGGTATAGGTTTTCTCCTTCCAGTCTCATCTGGTTCACCAAGCTTCATACGCACACATTCAAGACCAGTAACCTTGCCTTTTTCCCCTATAATCTTAGTAGGGGCAGCAAGATAATAAAACGAGATGCCTTCTCTTTCACATTCCTCAAGTTCCTCTCTATTCGCAGGAATCTCCGCCCTGGACCTACGATAAATTACAAAAGCTGTTTTTGCTCCAAGACGAAGAGCAGTACGAACAGAATCAATAGCAACATTCCCACCACCAATAACAGCAACGATCTTTTCATGATAATCAATTTTCTTACCGGCACCTAGGTCATGTAGAAATCCAGCTGCATGTACAACCCCCTGTAGATCTTCTCCATCTATACCAAGTTTCTTACTTTTGTGTGTTCCAATTGCGATGAAAACCGCTTCATATCCTGCATGATAAAGATCATTTAACTTAAGATCAGGGCCTATCGGCGTATTAGTCCTAATTTCCACACCTGCATCCTCGATTATCTTAATGTCATAATCAAGGACGTCCGGAGGCAAACGATATTTTGGAACACCAACCCGTAGCATGCCCCCTGCTTGAGATAGAGCTTCAAAAATCGTTGGTTTATATCCCATCTTAGCAAGATCATAAGCAACAGTTAAACCAGCGGGACCAGAGCCGATAATAGCTACTTTTTTATCATGTCCTCGAGATTCAAGTTCATCTTTTTTCTTTTTCTTCTCTTTTCTACCATGTATTCTTTCATAATCAATAGCAAATCTTTTTAAAGCTCGAACGGCAACAGCCTCATCGACATCCTTCCTATTACAATTATCCTCACAAACATGAGTACAGATTCTTCCGCAAACACTAGGTAAGGGGTTTCTCTCACGGATTAAATCAGCAGCTTCTTGGAACTTCCCTTCCCTAATAAGTGCCACATATCCTTGGACGTTTAAATGGGCAGGACACGCATCCATGCATGGGGGAACACCAATCTTATCAATAGTAAAAACATTAGGAATTGCCTGAGGATACATCTTATAAATAGCATGTCGGTCAACGAGTCCTTGATCAAACTCAGATTCAAGTGATACAGGACAGACTTCTGCACATTCCCCACAGCCAGTACATTTATCAGAATCGACATAGCTTGCTTTTTTACGAATTTTAACGTTAAAATTACCAGCGTTTCCAGATACGTCTTGTAACTCTGAATATGTTATAAGTTCAATGTTTGGGTGTCTCCCAACATCAACAAGTTTAGGGGACATTATGCACATCGAACAATCATTTGTTGGAAATGTTTTATCCAACTGAGCCATCACGCCGCCGATGGCCGGTTTCTCCTCTAAAAGATAAGTTTTAAACCCTGAATCTGCTAGATCAAGGGCGGCTTGCATTCCGCCTATGCCGCCACCAAGTACAAGAACAGATCCAATCTTATCAGTTTTAGAGATTTTATCGCTCATATTTCCACTCCTGCTTTTTCAAGTAAAGCATTTGCTTTGATTTTATTCAAACGAAAACCAAGTTTTTTCTGATCAATGCCTAAGGCTAGTCCCAAAACCTGTGGATAATACAAAACCGGGAGATTATACTCTGCATTAAACTTGGATTCAATCTTCCGTTGGTTGTCCTCATACATGATAGAACAAAACGGGCAAATCGTAACCAAAGCATCAACCTTGTTAGCCGTTACATTATCAAGTTTATGCTTCGCCATCGACAATGCAATATCTTCCTCAACACCAAGAATCGCACCACCGCAGCACTCAAGTTTATTTTTGTAATCAACAACCGCTGCTCCAGTAACTGCTACAAGGTCTTCTACAGTAGAAGGGTTTTCTGCATCATCAAAGCAATCATACAACTCACTAGGGCGGAGATAATGGCAACCATAATGAATAGACATACTCAACTTACCAAGGTCTTTTTCAATTTTCTTACTAATCTTATCAATACCAATATCCTCATAAAGAATCCTTGAGAAATGTTTAATCTCAACACCAGGCTTAAACTCCAAACCAATTTTCCCGAGTTCCTTATTTACCTTTTCACGAAGTTCTTTTTTCTCAGAAAGCTCCTTATTAGCCTCAGTAAGAACCGATGTACAAGCATTACAAAGCGTACAAATCTTCTCACCCTTCTTTGCAGCAATGGCAATATTGCGAGCGGCAATTATCAAAGATGTTTCAGCA
>CAZYFW010000027.1:0-13290 GCA_964646685.1 uncultured Thermoplasmatales archaeon | reverse complement strand
TAAATTCAGCTCATAAGGAGTAGAAACTCTAATCATAAATAGATGATGAGAATCTTAGTCTCTAATCACTGTACATTATGTACATTAATTAGTGATAACAACATTTTTATTTCTTGTTTTGTGCGTTGTTTTTTCAAGTGTGTGAGTATATTTTTTTACGGATTCTTGTGATTCAATGTCAGCTATTCTCTTTGCTATTTCAAAATCAAATTTTAAAATTACTTGAACAAGTTTATTATCTAAATTTAGTTTGTATAATGGAGAGTTACCTTGCTCTCTTGTCTGAATAATTAATCTTTTTTTGAGAAGGATATCTTTTACTTTGTAGACTGTTGGTCTGCTAACTTGTGCCTGTTTTGCTATTTCTGATATAGAATAGTCATAATCTGGATGATCTGCTAGAAAGTCTAATATTTTTGTTTGCGGACTACTCCCAAAGATGTCTTTAAACATTCACTTCACTATAATAATATATGTCATCTAAAGTATATAAACTTTTTTGACAAGCATGTAAATTTTTTTTACATAACACATATATCATATTTAACCCTTTACACTATCAGATAGCCAGGAGAAAAAATGGTCAAGTTTACAAATGATGAGCTTGGTATACTCTACAAACTATGGAGAAACAGATGCTTTGGAAAAGGACACATGCTTGTTGACAATCTTATTGATGGTTTTCCTACAGGTATTCAAGATAAAATAGCAGGATCAGTTAAAGAATTAATCAGAAAAGGCTTTTTAGTTAGAAAATCCTCAAAACATGGTCAAGCAGTATATATCAATCTCAACATGAGAAAGCAAATTGAAAGTGAACTAAAAAAGAATTACCCATTTTTATAATAATTATTATCCTTATTTCAATAGTAGATTCTAATCATAAAACATGATCATAGTTAGTCATTACCTCCTGTTGAATTGATAATTAGCCTCTAATCACTGTACATTTATTAAATGTGAAATTTACGGTATTTGCCAATTTTTGTATTTTTAAATATCCACTTCTCCACCATATGCCCTTTTTGGCATAATTCCTTTTGCCACCAAAGCAGCAATAACTGCCTTTATGACATCCGCAGCTATGTATGGCACCATACCTATCGTTAACAGTTCTACGATTCCAATAGAAGCACCCATCCATAAATATAGCTGTATTAGCCCGGGTATGTATATCAGTGCAAAAGTTACAAAGAGCATTAGTGAAAGCATGCTAAAAAAGCTTCTTGATCTTAGATACTTATCCATGAAGTGACCCAAAAAGAAAGCCGCAAGTATGAAACCAATTATGTAGCCTCCAGTAGGACCGGTAATATAAGCCACACCACTACTCAATCCTGCAAACCAGGGGATTCCCATTACCCCAAGCCCTGCATACATAAACTGACTAATTCCGCCCCATTTTCCAAGTAAAATTCCTGCAAGGAAAACGGCAAAAACTTGTCCCGTGACAGGAACTGGAGTTCCTGGGAGATAAAATCTAAACTGGGCAAATAATCCTGTTAAACATGCAAAAAGAAATGCCAAGGAAATCTTATGCAAAAGCTCTAGCTCATAACGCCATTTAAAAAAGTTATATCTTATGTCTTTGTATCTATTCAAATACATTGTTATTTCCATTTCTATTTGCCTCCATTATAAGCTACGACTGCTCGCATAATCGCTTGTTTATTTATACTTTTTCCCAAGGTTTATATTTAACATCACATTCTTAAAGGCCGATATCCATGAACTATGAAACGCTAACCACTGATGTAAGAGAAAACATCGCTTACATTACACTCAACAGACCTGAACGATTGAACTCTTTTGACATGAAACTAGGACCGGAGCTCTACGACGTTTTACGAAATATTAATACTAAACCAGAAATCAGAGCAGTTGTAATCAAAGGAACAGGAAAAGGATTCTGTGGCGGAGGAGATGTCAAAGAGATGTATGTCGCAGAAAACAAACCACAGTTTCTAAGAGATCTTACAATAGCAATACACAAATGCGTTATACAAATGAGAACAATGGAAAAGCCAGTGATAGCTGCAGTCAACGGTGCAGCATTTGGTGCAGGACTGTCACTTGCTCTTGCATGTGACATAATTATAGCTGTAAAAGAAGCAAAGTTTGGGACTGCATTTATAGGGATTGGTCTTGCACCTGGGTGCGGAACACAGTTTTTTACCAAACTTGTTGGCTATCAGCGAGCATGCGAGTACATTCTCACTTCAAAAACATTTACTGCAGATAAAGCAAAAGAGATTGGCATTGTAAACAAGGTGGTAGAGGCAAGTAAACTAGATGATGCAGTCGAAGAATTTACATCAAAGTTTAGAAGGCTTCCTCCAATAGCTGTTGGGAAAGCTAAGATGCTCATCAATAAAAGTATGGAAAATGACATGACTACACATTTAGAACTTGAAAGTAAAACTGCAGCACAGTCAGCAGGATCTGCAGATTTCAAGGAGGGGGTTACAGCCTTTGTTGAAAAAAGGAAGCCAGCATTTAAAGGCAAATAAGGAAATTTCGTCAATTGCTATAAAAACTTTAGAAACATTTATGTATTTTGCCTATAATCGCCTGGCTGCCCTTATATAATACATATCATAATTAATAGGGAGGAACAACCATGGCTTACAATACAATTGAACTTTTAAGAGATAAAAACGTAGTCACCGTTGCCCTCAACAAACCAGATGTCCATAATGCTATAGATGAAACAATGATGAAAGAGCTTACAAGTTGTTTCAATGAACTTGCTAATGACAATACCGTAGGAATCATTATTTTTACTGGAAATGGAAAGTCATTCTCTGCTGGTGCCGACCTGAACTGGATGAAAAGTATGGCCAACTACTCAAAACAAGAAAACATCCAAGATAGTAGATTATTACTCGATTTATATGAAAGCATTTACAACTGTCCAAAACCAGTTATTGGAAAAATTAACGGGCACGCTTTTGGTGGAGGAATTGGACTAATAGCAGTCTGTGATCTAACTATTGCTCCTCCAGGATTGAAATTTGCGTTTAGTGAAGTAAAACTAGGCATTATTCCTTCAGTAATATCGACTTTTGTTGGTAAACGCATCGGGGTTGCAAACATGAGACGGCTATTCATTACTGGCGAACGATTTACCACAGAACATGCAGAAAAAATTGGACTTATTGATTTTATGGTAGAACAGAATGAACTTGATGCAAAAGTAAACGAATATGTTGACATCATTCAATCTTCTGGCCCTATAGCAATAAAAGAAGTAAAGAATTTGATCAATAAATATGAAACGCTTGACATTGAAAAATATAAAAAATTCACGGTAGAGAAAATAGCTGAATTAAGGACCTCTAAAGAAGGACAGGAAGGCATAAATGCTTTCCTCGAGAAAAGAAAAGCCAAATGGGGAGGATAAAATGTTCAAAAAAATCCTGATTGCAAATCGTGGAGAAATTGCATTAAGAATCCTCAAAGCCTGTCAAGAAATGGGCATCAAAACTGTTGCAATCTATTCTGATGCTGATAAAAAAGCACCACATGTACAACTTGCAGATGAGATAGTAAATCTCGGTGACCCCGCACCTATTGAAAGTTATTTGAACATTCCAAAAATTATCAAAATTGCACAGGATACCGGTGCCGAAGCCATCCATCCTGGGTATGGATTTCTTGCTGAGAATCCGGATTTTGCGAAATCCTGTAATGACGTAGGTATTACATTTATTGGTCCATCTCCAAAAGTAATCAGTTTAATGGGGGACAAAATTGCGGCTAAAAAAACAATGGAAAAAACAGGCGTTCCAGTAATTCCGGGATACCATGGCATAAAACAAGATACGACTTCACTTTCAAAAGAAGGGGAAAAAATTGGATTTCCTTTACTTGTCAAGGCAGCTGCTGGCGGTGGCGGAAAAGGAATGAAACTTGTTCAGTCTGAAGAATTCTTAGAAGAGGCAATTGAAAGTGCAAAAAGAGAATCAAAATCTTCCTTTGGAAATGACACTGTCTTTCTTGAGAGATACATAGATAAACCTCGACATATTGAATTTCAAATCTTAGCAGATTCTTATGGAAACACAATTCATTTGTTTGAAAGAGAATGTTCAATTCAAAGACGTCATCAGAAAATTATCGAAGAAACTCCATCTCCCGTAATGACAAAAGAGTTAAGAGAGAAGATGGGAAAGGCTGCTGTAGCTGCAGCTGAAAGTGTTAATTACACCAATGCTGGAACTGTCGAATTCATGATTGATGGCAATCTAAATTTTTATTTTATGGAAATGAACACGAGACTCCAGGTAGAACATCCAATTACTGAAATGACAACTGGAATTGACCTGGCAAAATGGCAACTAAGAATTGCTGCAGGTGAAAAACTAACATTGAAGCAAAACCAACTGACACAGCGCGGTCATGCTTTAGAGTGTCGTATTTATGCGGAAGATCCTGCAAATGGTTTTCTTCCAAGTACTGGAACCTTGACAAAGGTACAGGCACCCACCGGACCAAACATAAGAGATGATACCGGCATAGAAACTGGGATGAAAATTACTCCTTATTATGATCCAATGCTTGCTAAGTTAGTTGTTGGCAGCGAAAAGCGAAGTGAGAGCATCAATAAAATGATCTGGGCATTATCCCAATATATAATACTCGGTGTTACTACAAATATTGCGTTTTTGAAAAAGGTATTGGAGCATGAAGAATTTAGAAGGGGGAACATCACCACACATTTCATTGATAACTATTTCAAGGATTGGACTGTTGAAAAAGAAGGACTTCCTGTTGATGCAGTTATTGCTCTTGCAATCTACGATGCAATACATTCCAAAAAGCAGGAGCTAGTGAGATACAAAGAAGCAGATCCCCATTCGCCGTGGAAACACGTTGGGCGTTGGAGAATGGGGTCAGGAGTGTAAAAGATGTTTATCAATTATGAACATGAAAATCATGTCTACAATGTCACCGTAGAGAAAAGAGAAGATCACTATTACATCATGTATAATAATACAGAGTACACTGCCGAAGCAGCGGAAATCAAACCTGGACAGCTAAAGATAAGACTTGGCGATAGAGTGATCAAATGCGTTATCACTGAAGGAGAAAAAGAGAAGTTTGTTTTTGTTGATGGGAATGTCTTTAAAGTTAAACCTGTGGAACTTACTGGAGCAAAGAGACCAAAAAAGAAAGAAGAGGGGAATCTCAATTCACCAATTTCAGGTAAAGTAATTAGCGTGAAAGTAAAAAAAGGTGACACTATTAAAAAAGGAAATGTTCTCATAGTTATTGAAGCAATGAAAATGGAATACCTTATTCGTGCACCATATAGTGGCAAGGTAAAAAAAGTAAACTTCAAAGAGAAAGATCAAATTGAGATTGGTCAAGAAACTGTAGAATTATCAAAGGAGGGTTAAATATGGATGTTATTGAAAGTAATATCGATGTCTCTAGCAAGGAATATAAAGAGAATTTTACTCATTATGGAAAACTTGTAAAGGATTTCAAAGGAAAAATCGCTGTTGCAGCAAAAGGCGGTGGCGACGAGAAGATTAAAATTCATAAATCACGAAACAAGATGCTTGTCCGTGAAAGGATAGATGCTTTGCTGGATCCTGACACCCCATTTATAGAATTTAACCACCTTGCCGCATATGATATGTATGATAATCGAGCACCATGCGCAGGTATTGTCACAGGCATTGGAATCATCCATGGTAATGAAGCTGTCATAGTTGCAAATGATGCAACTGTAACTGGTGGGACATATTACCCGATGACTGTAAAAAAACATCTGAGAGCACAAGAAATTGCTATGGAAAACAATCTACCATGCATCTATTTGGTTGACTCTGGCGGAGCATTCTTACCAAAACAAGATGAGGTTTTTCCAGACAGAGAACACTTCGGAAGGATTTTTTACAATCAAGCAAAGATGTCTTCCATGAGCATTCCACAAATTGCTGTTGTCATGGGATCCTGTACTGCTGGTGGAGCTTACGTCCCTGCGATGTCAGATGAAACTATAATTGTCAAAGGGACTGGGACCATCTTTTTAGGTGGACCACCACTGGTCAAAGCAGCAACCGGTGAAGAAGTAAATTCGGAAGATCTAGGTGGCGCCGATGTCCACTGTAGAGAAAGTGGAGTGTCAGATCATTATGCTCATGACGATCTAGAAGCAATTAATACTACAAGAAATATAGTTGAAAATTTAAATCGACCTGAAAAAACATATTTAGATATTAAGAAACCCGAAGAACCTGCCTATGATATTAAAGAAATTTATGGGATTATTTCAAAAGATTCAAGAAAGCCATTCGATGTAAAAGAAATTGTTGCGCGTATTGTTGATGGCTCTAAATTCCATGAATTCAAAGCGCTATACGGGGCCACTCTTGTTTGTGGATTTGCAAGAATTATGGGATATCCTGTTGGCATTCTAGCGAACAATGGAGTATTGTTTTCAGAATCGGCCCTCAAAGGAACTCACTTTATCGAGATGTGCGCTCAACGTAAAATTCCGCTAGTTTTCTTGCAAAATATAACTGGATTCATGGTCGGTAGAAAATACGAAGCAGGCGGGATAGCAAAAGATGGCGCGAAGATGGTGACTGCTGTCACCTGTGCACAGGTACCAAAATTCACTGTTTTAATTGGTGGATCATTTGGTGCAGGAAATTACGGAATGTGTGGACGAGCATATGGGCCTAGACAGTTGTGGATGTGGCCAAATGCTAGAATCAGTGTTATGGGTGGTCAGCAAGCAGCAGGTGTCCTATTAACGGTAAAGCGCGATCAGCTTTGGAGAAAAGGAAAAGAACTTACAAAAGAAGAGGAAAAAGCTATCACTGAACCAATTCTTAAGAAATATGAGACCGAGGGAAGTCCTTATTATAGCACAGCTAGAATTTGGGATGACGGAATCATCGATCCAGTAGATACTAGGATGGTACTCGGCTTAGGTATTTCTGCCTCACTTAATGCGCCGATACCAGATTGGAAACCTGGCGTTTTTAGAATGTAAGCGACTGAATTATCAAATATAAAAATTGTTTAGAAAAAACATTTAAATAAAGATAATATTTGTTATATAATATTATTTATGGGGGAATAATTCAAAATGAAAAAAATATACTTAGTTATTGGGATAGTTATTTTACTTGTCGGGGCAAGTTTTGTACCTAGCATCAGTAGCGAAAAAAATAAAGAATCAACGAGCTTGGCACTAAAAAGCAATAGTTCGTCTTATAGGTTGTCAATCCAATCAAAAAACATAGAACCTGCACGTGGTTCTGCTCCAGTTTTTGGTGATCATGTAGCATATAACTATTCTGGAGATCAGGTGCATCCTACATTTGGAAGAACAGATACTGGCATTCTTATGGCTGCCTATTATGATGTTGATGATGATACCATTTATTGGGGGAATTCTAGTGACGATGGTTCTACATTTGGCAATGAAACTTACTGGGATATTGGAGGAGATTATCCTTCGATTAAGCTTTGGGGAGGTAATCAATTCTTTGGAACATTTGTTACTGATCCTGATGATCTGAATGGAGGTGCAACATATCTCTTTAATTGTAGTGATCCGACAGATAACGATACTTATGATCTTTCGTACTGGGATTGGAATACAGATTACGACTGGTACGGGATGACTGACGCAGATATTGCATGTGACAACAGTCAAAACGATTGGGAGTGGGGAGTCTCTTCTTATGTAATAAGTACTAACTATACCGGGTATGAATACACCAATGGACCAACTATTGTTTATGCTGATCCAAGCGATGAAGAATCTGCTTATATTGAATGGTATGACTATAGTGGCTGTGAGCATACAGATGTTGACATAGATCCGGTTACCCATCAAATGTACGCAGTCTACGATTGGTATAATGAAACATCAGGAAAATGGGAACTTTTGGTATGGGAAAAAGACTTCGTGGAAGTTACCGACGATGGCGAGATCTTCCAATTTGGTGCCCTGGGAAATCTTAAGTATCCTGCAGTTGCTGCTTACGATGATAACATAATTGTTCTTGTGGAGACAGATGAAAATGGAAACAAGGACATTATATGCTATTACTCTGACAATGGAGTTGACAATCTATCGCCCATTTTTATCGTTGATACAAATGATGACGAACGGTACCATGATGTAAAACATGTTCAAGATGAGGCGTTTATTTGCACCTTTGTAAAAAACAATAACTTATATGGTGTCACTACCGCAGATGGTGGAGAAAATTGGGCTACAGCATGGCAAATTAATGACAATGCTGGTGACGTAATAGAGGAATACAAATGTTCCAATCTTTGTGAAAAAGCCGCGAAAATTATGTGGGAAGGCGATTGTGATGATGGCGGCAATGTTGATATTGGCATATTTATCAAGGATGCCTTTACAAACGACCCTCCAAATACGCCTTATAAGCCAACTGGATTATCTGGGGGAAACGTTTGCATTTCTTATGAGTATACTACGTCTACAACTGATCCTAATGGCAATCAACTCTATTACAAATTTGATTGGGATGACGGCACCTATAGCAACTGGATTGGGCCTTATAACTCTGGCGAAACAGCATCAGCGAGTCATATTTGGAGTGAACCAGATGCATGCAATATAAAGGTAAAAGCTAAAGATGTCTTTGGTGAAGAAAGCGATTGGTCGAATTCATTTACAGTAACAATTAGCAATAATGCTCCATACGAACCAAGTAATCCAAACCCTGAAAACAATTCAATAGATATAGAAATTGATACTATCTTAAGTTGGACAGGTGGGGATCCAGATACTTGTGATACAGTCACTTATAATATTTACTTTGGAACTACTAATCCACCCCCACTTGTTGATACCGTAGATGTTGAAAGTTATAATCCTGGCTCATTGAATCATTTTATCACATATTACTGGCAAATTATATCGCAAGATACTCATGGTGAATCGACAGCTGGGCCCATATGGAATTTTGCAACAACAGAAAATATGGCACCTTACAAACCAAATAATCCGTACCCGACAAACGGTTCAACTGATATTTCTGCAACTGCTATAATCAATTGGACGGGTGGCGATCCTGACCCAGACGATACAGTAAATTATGATGTATACTTCGGAACAAATAATTCCCCGACATTAGTTACAAATAACATTTCTGATACATCATATAATCCAGGAACATTGAGTTATTCGACAAAATATTACTGGAAAATTGTTGCATGGGATAACACAGGTCAAAGTACCGAAGGGGCGTTGTGGGAGTTTACTACAAGGGAACAAAATTTACCGCCCACTGTCAATATCACCAAACCAGGTAAAGCAATCTACATCAACGATCAAGAAAGAATTCCATTCTTCATTACAATCGTTATCAAGCAAATCACAATAGAAGTCAAAGCAACTGATCCAGATGATGGAGTGAAGAAAGTTGATTTTTACATTAACAATGAACCTATGGGGACGGACGAAGTTCCAGCAAATGGCATCTACAGCTGGAGTTGGGAAAAGCGAACGTTTCTAAGATGGCGTTATACAATAAAAGTCGTTGCATATGATAGTGAAAACAGCGTTGAGGAAAGTATCAAAGTTATAAGATTTCGATAAAATTTACTTCTTTTATCCTTTTCTTAATTCACGTCTCAAAATTTTTCCAGAAACAGTCTTAGGTAACTCATCCATATATTCCACAATTCGCGGGTATTTGTAAGGCGCAGTAGTTTTCTTGACGTGATCTTGTAATTCTTTTGTCAATGCATCAGAAGGCTTGTATCCTTTTGAAAGAACAACAACAGCTTTAACTACAATACCTCTAACTCCTTTTGGATCAGGGGATCCAACAACAGCACACTCTGCAACAGCATCATGCTCCATAAGTGCTGATTCGACCTCAAAAGGACCAATCCGGTATCCAGATGATTTTATAACATCATCGTCTCGTCCTACAAACCAGAAATAACCATCTTCGTCTTTGTATCCTTGGTCACCAGTGTAATAATAGTCATTTCTAAATGATTTTTTCATTATATCTGAATCTTTCCAATATTCCTTAAAAAGACCAGGAGGTCGCTCATCGCCAATATAAAGAGCGATATTCCCTTCTTCATTTGGTCCCATTTCATTGCCGTCATCATCAACTATTCTAACATCGTGACCCGGAGTTGGTTTTCCAACAGAACCATATCTTATTGGCATGAACGTATAATTGGAAAGAACACAAACAGTTTCTGTTTGTCCGAAGAAGTCGTAAATTTCAAGACCGAATCTTTCTTTCCAAACGCGAATTACTTCAGGGTTCAATGGCTCACCCGCACTCATCGAATGTCTAAGCTTGAGATTGTATTTCGATAAATCCATCTGGATAAGCAATCTATATACCGTTGGAGGTGCACAAAACGATGTTACTCCATATCTTTCCATCGCACGTAAAAGTCCATCAGCATCAAAACGGCCAGGTGTCTCCCATTGAATAATTGCAGCTCCGACCATCATTTGACCAAATAATTTTCCCCATGCTGCTTTAGCCCAACCTGTTTCAGAAACTGTCCAGTGCAGGTCACATTTTGTGAGAGATTGAGCAAATCTTGCAGTAACTTCGTGTCCAAGAGGATAGCTGTGTGTATGAAGTACCATTTTAGGATGACCCGTTGTTCCAGAAGTGAAGTAAATGAGCATAGGATCTGAGGAGAGAGTTTTTCCAACTTCTTTTTGGGAAAGATCATATGATGACTTATCCATTTCTTCTAGATAATTAGACCATCCTTTTCTTTTCCCGCCCACAAGCACCAGATGTTTAAGTGAAGGGCACTTGGATTTTATTCCATCAACAATATCTGCATGATTCATATCTGTAAACACCATGCAAGCCTCAGCTCTATTTACCCTATATTCTACGTCTTTTGAAGTAAGGAGAACAGTACCGGGCATAGGAACTACACCAAGTTTGAACATCCCAATAAGAGCAATGTACCATTCAGGAATGCTTTGAAGAATAACAAGAGCTCTATCGCCTTTCTTAACACCCATTCTTTTGAGTGCATTGGCGTATCTATTTGACTCGACAGACAAATCACGAAAAGTATGATACCTATCCCTTTTACCGCTTCGATCAATTGAAATGAGAGCCAGTTTTGTTCTATCTTCGGCCCACTTATCTACAACATCAAATCCGAAATTGTAATACTTTGGTATTTTCCACTTAAAATTTTTGTACAACTCTTCATAGTCGCCTTTTTTCTGTGATGGTTTACATGGTTTTGAAGTCATACCCATACCTCAAATATAAATATTATAAACCCAATTGCTTAGATATAACCATGCGTTGAACTTCAGAAGTACCCTCGCCAATTTCACATAGTTTGATATCTCTGAAGTATCTTTCTAACGGGTACTCACTAGTATATCCATACCCACCGAATATTTGAATGGCGTTTCTTGCGGCCCTCATGGCCATTTCAGAAGCAAAAAGCTTTGCCATTGCTGCTTCCTTGGAAAATCTTACATTCTGATCTTCCAAAAATGCAGCTCTGTATACTAACAAACGAGCGGCGTCGATCTCAGTGGCCATATCTGCAATCTTCCATTGAATTGCCTGGAATTTACCAATCGGACGTCCAAATTGCTGCCGTTGCTTTGCATATTCAATACTATCTTCAAGTGCACCACGAGCGATGCCGACCGACATCGCACCAATAGCAGTACGCCCCCGATCTAGAATATTCATGGCACCAATAAATCCCATATCTTTCTCGCCAAGTAGATTTTCCTTAGGGATGCGGCAGTCTTCAAGAATAAGCTCAGCGGTGTGACTGCCACGAAGCCCGAGTTTATCTTCCAATTGCCCAACCTTGAAACCAGGAGTATCTTTCTCGACAATAAATGCAGATATTCCTTTAGCGCCCTTACTTTTATCTGTCATTGCCATAACAGTTGTTACTTCAGCAATATCTCCGCTGGTGATAAATTGTTTTGTACCATTCAAAACCCACTCATTTTTATCCAAAGCAGCAGTGGTCTGACCACCCGCTGCATCGGAACCAGCGTTGGGCTCAGTAAGCGCCCAAGCAGCAATACCCTCGCCGTTTAGAAGTTTTGGAAGATATTTCTTTCTTTGGGCATCGGTTCCTTTTTCATAAATATGACCAACACCAAGAGAGTTATGGGCCTCAACAGTAATTCCCGTAGAACCACAAACACGAGAAATTTCCTCAAGGGCAATCATATAACTAACGCGATCAATACCTGCCCCACCGTACTTTTGTGGAACAGTCATTGCCATAAGGCCCATTTGGCCCATCTTTTTATAAAGATCCCAGGGAAAATATTCCTCTTTATCAATCTTTGAAGCAAGAGGCTTTATTTCCTTTTCACAAAATTCTCTAATCGTTTTTTGGAATAATTTCTGCTCTGGAGTGGGTTCAAAGTTCATAATAATCCTCATACCGTGATATGTAAATGATACAAAAACCTTTAGGCAATAAGATTAAATAAATAGCCCAAAATAAGAATCTGAGGAACTGTAATAATTGGAAGCCATAAAGCAGCTTTTTTGCCGATATTGTGCCAAATCAAACCTATCTCAGTATAATCGGTCGCTACTCCGGCCATAAGGAAAGTAAAGCTATTTCCAAAGGCACCTGTTTGATTAAATATTTCAAAGGCAAGTGGAGCAGAACCCTCAGAACATACTTCTATGATAGTTGCAAAAAGTAGAGTTATAAGTAGTCCAATAACTGTTGGTCCCATAAATTCCATGAAATAATGTTGCGGGATGTATGCACGTGCGAATGCTGCCATCAACATTCCAACAAGAAGCCACCACATCACCATTTTTGTGAGAGCCCATGATCCAGAAACTGTTCCTTTTATTGCAGCAATATTGTTTTTTTTGGAAAAATCATATTCCTTCCAACGTCTTTTCACATCTTTTTTTATTGAGAACTCTGTAAGTATTGCTTTGTCTTCTCCTCGTTTGCAGGCATTGCATTCAACCTTGCCTTTTCTTTCTAAATGTTGATAGATGAGACCTGTTGTTGTTGCAATTATTAGTGCAGAGAATACAATAAATAACGCTTTAGCTCCAAAAAAACCAAAGAGAAGAACAGTAATTGGAAGGTTTGCCCAAGGCGATGCAAGTAGAAATGCGATGACAGATGAGGTACTTGCTCCTTTTTTGTATAATTCCATTGAGATTGCAAGAATTCCGTGTGAGCAGGCACTCATGAGAAATCCAAATACAATTGAGTAGAGTATTGTTCTTTTCCTGTGTCGTGAGAGATATTTTTGAATATATT
>CAZYFW010000026.1:0-13381 GCA_964646685.1 uncultured Thermoplasmatales archaeon | reverse complement strand
TAATTGGTGCTGCTGCCAAAGCAGTAAGAATCGAAAAAGGATGGCCGCGAGCAATAAGGGCGCCGAGGGCAGAGAGCGATCCGTTGATAATAATCCACGCAAGAATGGCTTCTGTTGCTAACTCCCAACTGCCTGTTAGGATTAAATAGGCAAAAAGAGCAATGACAAATACCGGAATGGAGTAGGCAATCGCTTTCATGATGCTAAATCGTTTTTTAGGGACATCCTCAAGATTTTTCAAATTCACTTTAGCCAGAGACTTATCTTTTAAATGTTTCTCAATGCCTTTGAGATGTCCAGCACCGACCACTGCAACTATTTTTCCCTTCTTACTTTCATCAAGTATTTTTTTTGCAATATATTCATCCCGCTCATGAATCAGAACATTAGAAACGCTGGGTGCAATCTCACCAAATTCCTTCATCAATGTGGAGATGACATCTTCCTTCATCAGTTCTTCAAGATCTAACTCTTCCATCTCTTCTTCGTCATAACCAAGCAGTGCCTTCATGAACTCCCAAGATAGTCGGAACTTTTCTCTGATGCCCATTTTTTTCCACGCCCGCTTGAGCGTTACAGTGATGTCTCTGTCTATTAGTGCTATCTCAATTTTGTTTTTCTCTGCTTCTTTGATAGCAGCAATCATTTCCGATCCGGGTTCAACGCCATATTCTTTTCCAAGTTTACGTTGAATGGATGATAAAAATGTTTGAGCTAGCACAAGATATGCTCTATTCGATTTCAATAAGGAAGTAATAGGAGTATTCTCCCACTTGTCCTTCTGCGTTAATGCATCATAACGCTTCTTACACAGTTCGACGGCAACAATGTCTGGTTTATACTCTCTGATAGCGCGTTTTACTTCATCAACACTATCTTTAGAAATATGTGCCGTACCGATAAGGATGATATTGTTACTAACATTAACCTGCAAAGGTATCTCCCACTTTAGTGCAGTGATAATATACCGCTATCTAAAAAAACTATTTAAATCTCAGCTTCAAAATCTTCGACGACTGGTTTGAAATCGTCATAGGATTTTATTTTGCCCTTTTCTTTTAAAATAGCTCTAGTTAAAAGCCAATAGACAAGTGCAAGTGCGCGCCTTCCCTTGTTGTTTGTTGGAATAACTAGGTCAAGATATTTTGTTTCGTTATTTGTATCGCAAAGACCTACCACAGGAATGCCAATATTTTTTGCTTCGTGCAGTGCTTGCACATCAGCAAGCGGATCTGTAACAATTACTAATTCGGGCTCAAGGAAACCTTTAGCGTTGGGATTTGTAAGTGTTCCCGGTCTAAATCTCCCGTCGAGTAATTGTATGCCAGTGTGTTCAGATAACATACTGATCGGTTTTTGTCCATATTGACGTACTGAGACAACTAAAACAGTAGAAGGATCAAATTTTGCTAAAAACTTTGCTGCGGTTTTTATCCGTTCATCAGTCTTCTTAACATCAATGATGTAAAGCCCATCATTTCTTACCTTGTAGATGAATTCTTTGATGTCTGCTGTTTTTTGTCGAGTACCTATATGAGCACCAGATGTCATATAGATCTCTTCAGAAGCCATCATGCTATCGTCTTGCTTTGCTTCTTTTTCTTGTTTTTCCTCTGTCATACTGCTTCCCTTTCATCTAAGATCGTTCAATCCTTTTTACTGTGATTGGTATTGCATCTTCATTAAACTCAAGCATAGCAATATCGATAGGTGCGATGGCATTCTTTGGTATTTTAATAAGGGTTGGAGCCCCCATAGAAATTTGTAATGCCCGAGCACCGATGATGCGCGCTTTTTCAAATCGTGTATATTCCAAGGATATCCTCCTTATCTAATCTATAGTAGAAGCACCAAATACCAGAAACATTTAAAAAGCTTACCCTTAAAATCTTAGTGTCGAATTTTTTCGTGAGTTTCGGTAAACTCTACTGTACGATTTGAAAACTCCTCTAATGCAAGCTGCATATCAATAGTCATGTCTCTTAACAATTCGTCCAAATAATCGTTTTTAAACTCTTTAACGCCATCAACATCTGAAAATAACTTTCCCAAATATCCATTTTCATCTTTGTGTATTTCGATATTATATAGGGTTTCTTCCATATGTTTCCCCCTCTAAGATTTAATAGAACACCTTCAATATAAAAATGTTTTGGAATATTCAAGGGTGTTTTATACCATCTTCTCAATCAATTTGTTAATTTCTTTGCCCCGGTACCCTAGTGCTCCACCGTTTTTGAACGAACGTTTGATTCCTTCATATCCATTCTTTGGCGGATTCAACCTAAAAATAGGTTTGACACTCGGGATATCTTTGTATTTGAATTTATTATCCATAATGGCCTGTGAAAGTTTTTCTATAGTATTGTATGAAGTAGCTGATTTAAGATATTCTTCTGTTAATTCTTTGTCTCCTTCAAGTTTCCCTCTTGATTTGATAAGTTTTGTTAAAGATTCTTTTTCTATGGTGCCCCATGTGGTGTAATCTTTTGCAACCTGTAACATACCTTTGGTGTTTGCATTTTCTTCCAATAGAACGCAATGATTCACTTTGGTTAACCGAAAAAGCCGTAATGTACGCTTAATGTCAGGATTTACATTAACAATTCCTCTAACTCGTACGACTGCATATACCATCTTATGACGCCTCCTTTTTCTCTGGTTCTGGTTGTTTTTCTATGTATTGTTCTTCCGTTTTTTTAGCTTCGACAGGGCCTAAGCTTCCTGATATTATACTGATATTTTTGGTCTCGTTTTCCATAACTCTCATCTGTGTGTTTTCCTGCAATGCGTTAAAGACTGCTTTTGCATAATTAACAGTAGTTTTTGTTTTTCCTTTAGTAAATGTCCAGCAGTCTTGCACACCTGCAAGCTTTAATATTTTTTTAGCAACATTTCCTGTTGCAAGTCCTATCCCCCGTGGTGCAGGTTTTAATGTAATTTCAACGGATCCACTTTTTCCGGTAATCGCAAATGGAATGGTATGAGCTTTTCTACATCCACACTCCCAGGAACCACATCCCCGGCGTATTTCAATCATGTTTAGTTTTGCGTTATCAATCGCCTTTCGTATACTTGATCCAACTTCTTTTCCCTTTGCTTGCCCGATACCGACATAGCCATCGTTATTGCCTACAGCTACGGTGATGACGAACTTAATCCTTCTTCCGGAGTCAGTCATTCTCTGGACCATATTAACGTCAATCACTTCGTCATTGACTTCTGGCAGAAGGATATCGATAACTTCAGGTTCTCTCAGCGGCAATCCTGTTTTCAATGCATCGTTCATCGTAGTTATTTGTCCACCCTTAACCATTTTTCCAAGCTTGGTCTTTGGCAACCAATCTACTGGTGGTGCAGTCTCTCTCTTTCTTTTTGGTCTGCTGCCTCGCCGCTGGCTTCTACCTCTTCCCATTATTTGCCTCCGATAATTTTATTTTTAATATCCATGATAGCGGGCTTGATATCTTTATTCAGGTGCCCGCCAGTTATCCTTTCTTCATTTGGGAGTTTATCTTCACTATGCGGGCATTCGATTCCTGCATCGACAACTCCTTTCAGTGCAGCAAACAGTTTGGAGCCAGTCACGGGGATATAACGTCCTATGTCAAGCACACCTTCATTTATTCCCTTTCCTTTTGCCCGTGCCCCAGCTAACAAACCTGTAAGGTATGCTGCTGGAACGGTGGCCGTTGAATACTTCCATTTATATTCTTTTTGCAAATCATTAGAAATTGCTGACGCGAGGATTTTGTCTCCACCTTCCTGGTACTCGACGAATTGCACTCGTGTATTTTTAAGTGATTTTCTGACTACGATTCGTATCTTTCTTGATTTCAGCAACTTCAGTCTCTTTTGATAATCAGTTTTTCCTTGCCGTCTTCTTCGTGATTTTACGCGATATCGTGGCCCTTGTCTCATTATTTTTCCTCCTTAATTATACTAGCAGATATCATGTGTGACCGTAAACGGTGCCTACTTCTAAATTCGCCGCCTTTTGCTTTTCGATAGTATTGGCGATAGGTAGTTGGACTAATTTTTCCTTCATCTCTCAATGTCCTGAGTTCTAATCGAATGGGTCGAATTGTACGAATCCATCGTTCCTTTCTTGGAAGTCGTGCATATTTTGCACCTTTTCGTGATCCTTGTCCACGTCTTCGTCCTTTTGCCTTTTGCTTTGCTACTAACCTTTTACGTCCACTTGAGATGCCTTGTATCTGTCTGCTTTTGATGGCCTTTCCATGAATAAGAACACGTATATCTGATTTGGTTACTGCTTTTGCAATCTCATCAAGTCTATCGTGGTCCATCCAGACTCTGTTTTCACCACATTTCAGTAATGATGCGGCCATTCTTCGTTGGTTTCTTAAATCAGTCATACTTCAACCCTCATCTATTAAGTATTCTTACATCAAGCTCATCGGCCTTCTTTTCGATCTCAATTCTTTTCCTTGTTCCTACAGAGCCACCTATACGGGCAGCCTGTGTTTTTGAATCGATGCGCTCGAGTTCATTTGCATTATGAATAATTATCTCTTCAAAACCAGAAGCGTGTAGACCACGTGCTTCTTTTGGCCCTCGAAAACCGATCCTTACTTTACTGGGCCTATATTTCAGGTTAATTCGCATTTTTGATGTAATTCCATCTGGTCGCCTCCAGTTCTTTGGAATTCTTTTGTATCTAAACCATTCTTCTCTAAGAAACTCTGGCGTTCTCTTCTTAATTTGTTTTCTAATTGCGAGTTTTTCTTGCTGTCCTTTGCTAAGCGTTGGTTTCTTCTTTACCTTATATTTTTCTTCTTCCTCTTCTTCTTTGATTTCTATTGCTTCCTCTTTTTCTTCTTCCTTCTTTGGTTTCTCTTCTTTTTTTGCTGCCGTTTTTGGTGCAGCTTTTTTTTCTACTGTTTTTTTTGGTGTTGCTGGTTTTTTCTCAGTAGGTTTCTTTGTAGAAGTCTTTTTTGCTTTTGCCGGTTGTTTGAATTGGTCGATTATATTTTTTGCAACTGTCTTATTCACACCTTCTACTTTTGTTAAATCAGCAACAGTTGCTTTTTTCAGTTTTTCTAATGAATTGAAACCATTCTTGTATAGTATTTCTGCTTTTGCTTTGCCAACTCCTTTCAATGAAGTAAACTCTTTGATAACGTTATCTTTCGCCATGATTATTTGCCCCCTTTGCTAACTCGATATACGCCATCTTGAAATACACGTATGTCTCGTTTTTTAACCTTTGAAGCTCGTTCAATATTTGCCGTAGTTTGTCCAACTTTTTCCTTATCAATTCCCTTGACTGTTATGTCGTCTCCTTTCGCTTCTACAGTTACACCTTCAAGGATTTTTGCTTTTCGGGGTGCCCTTTCTCCAAGGAAATTTTGAATTACAAATTCGTTTCCTTCAACAGATGTCTTGATTGGAAAGTGAGAAAAGACGGTTTTCATCTGATATTCAAATCCTTCACTTGCCCCTTTAATCATATTTTTTGTATGGGCAACAAAAGTGCCGGCCAACGCCTTATCTTTTCTCCTAGCATTTTTACAAATGATCTCAACAACATTGCCGTTGATTTTCATATTAATGTTAGGGTGGAAAAAGACTCGAGAGATAGATCCTTTCTCCCCATTAACGGTAAGGATATTGCTCTCTAGCGTTATGTTAACGTTTTCCGGAATTTTTATCTGTTCTTTCAACTCAGGTATTTTTACCATAGCTTGTCACCCTCTTGTTCTAATACACATACGCGAGTAGCTTTCCCCCGATCCCATTTTTCTTTGCTTCGTTATGTGAAACAATGCCCATTGTTGTTGTCAATATCAACAAACCAAAATCTTGAGCTGGAAGATATCGTGACTCCCATTTATCCAATTCTTCTCTCTTTATTGGATATCTTGGTTTGATAACACCGCAGTTGTTTATGTTTCCTTTGAGTTTAACTTGAAAGACACCTGCCTTTCCATCATCAATATAATCGAATTCGGCAATGTAGCCTTTCTCTTTTAAGAGGTTAAGTACACCGCCTATAAGTTTCGAGGATGGCTGAATTTTGCATACGCCTTTTCCCTTAAGTTCAGCATTTTTCATAAGAGATAATGCGTTTGCTAGTGGATCATTTAACATATTTTTTCAGCTCCCTAGGAATACTTTTTAAACCCCATTTCCTCTGCTTTTTCTCTGAAGCACTGTCGGCACAAGTGAAGGCTATATGCTCGAATTAGTCCTCTTTTTCTGCCGCATCGTTCGCATCCTTTGATTCTACCGTAGATTTTTTGTTTCTCTTTTATCTTCATTTTAGACAACCTCCACGTTAAAGGCTTCAGTAAAAAATTTCATAGTTTCTTCTTTCTTCACCCGATGTCTATGGGGTATTTTTCTTCTGTTGATGCGCCTGTGTTTAACCCGATATCCTGCTTTTCCCATCGTGATAGAAATGTCCATGCCAAAGATGCCGATGTTTGGATCATATTTTTGATCTTTGAAAAGTGTGTGATCAGGTATTCCAAAAGAGAGATTTCCTTCATCGTCAAATGAGTATTCAGCCATTTTATTCTCTCTGGTTTGTAAAGCATCCTTAAGAAATGCATCAGCGTCCTTTCCACGTAAAGTTACTTTGCATCCAATGGGCATTCGTTCCCTAAGGCCCCAATCTTTGTTAGTTGTTCTGGAAAGTGTTTGTACAGGTTTTTTCTTAGCAATGCCTTTCAATACAGTTTCTGCTTTATTCAAACGCTCACCTGCTTCACCTACTCCAATATTTACAGTTATTTTCTCTATTTTTGGTGAAAACAAGGATTTTTTTTGTTCCGAGATTATTTTTGGTTTACTTGTTTTAACTACTTTTTTTGCAACCGGTTTTTTCTCAACGGTTTTTGGCTTTGTTTTTGCTGGTTTTGATTTTACTGGTTTTTTAGCAGTTACTTTCTTTTCTGGGCTCATTGTATTTTCACCTCAGGTAGTTCTATCACGGGTTTTGTTTTACCAATGGGAAAAATGTATTCTTGAAGCGTTGAAAACTCACTGGTTCCTTTCATTTTTGCAAGATTCGGTCTAGATGATGCAACGACTTGTGTTTCTTCGATATTCGCTATTTCGCCGATGTGGCTACCGCCAATGATCATAGATACAGTTCCTTTAGCAAATTGGTAAGTGTCAGTGATTTTTTTATCCTTAAAAGAAATTTTTAGAACATCTCCTGTTTTGTATTCATCTTTTTTTACTAGTTTGTTTTCACCATCGTGAAGATTCAGTTGTATTTGATTCCCCTTAATTGTAGTTTTATTTTCAATACGGCAAAGTTTCCATCCTGCATCTTTTGATAATATTGGGACAAGATTTAGTTTTCCTCGTCGATCAAATAGTATTCGATAATCCTTTTTCATTTTAGCAATAGAAACAACATCCATCAACCCGCAAGGGAATTTGTTATCTTTTCTTGTAACACCATCTACAACAACTTCTCCATTGGAAATGATTCGTTTTGCTTCTTTTTGGGTATCACACAATTCAAGATAATCTCTTACGATCATGCCCAACGGTATTGATCTCTCTAAAGGATGTGGACCTGGTGATGATTTTAGAGTCCAGGTGCGTTCCTTTCGGTGCAATTTAAGTGCCCTTGGGGCATTTAGTCTTTTTAGATGTTTGCTCATTTTTTATCCTCCTTTTTCTTCGCTACTGTTTTTACAGGAGTTTTCTTTGCTGTCTTCTTTTTTGTCGGAGTAGCTTTCTTTTTTGTAGTGCTAGGTTTTTTCTCTTCTTTTTTTGCTGCCGTTTTTGGTGCAGCTTTTTTTTCTACTGTTTTTTTTGGTGTTGCTGGTTTTTTCTCTGTTGACTTTGCCCCCGGTTCTTTTGATTCTTCTGGGGTCTCTTCTTCAATCTCCTCTTCCCTTTCTTCTTCCACTTTTTTCTTATGTTCTTCTTCTACTTCTTTGATCTGGTCTTCTGCTTCCTTTTCAATTTCCTTCGCTGTTTCTTCAGAAAGCCCTCGTTCCAGTTTTTTCCTTCGCCATTTGTCAGTTAAATTTAATTTGGTAATTAGAAGATTACTCGAATGCATTGGTTTCGCAATCTTTTTTCCATCTGCCTTGGTCATAGTTAGACCTTCAATTTCGACGCATCGCTTTTTTACATTCACATATGCCACTTTATCTTCATGACCTCTGAAACTGCCTCTCATCACTTTTACAGTGTCTCCTTTGACTATTGGTATCGCCCTCTTGTCGTACTTTAAAAGTAGATTTTCCTCAAGGTGAGCAGCTATCCACTTTCTTTTTTTATGGAGGGGGGCATTGAATAGTTCTTTCCTTTGTTTTCTTGATTTTATTGATTTCATGTTCACTCCACTCACACGATTATTGATGCCGCTGCTGCTATTCTTGGCCAACGCTCTGCTGCCTCAAGTGCAACGGGTCCTTTTATCATAGATCCTTTTGTTTCTCCAGTATCGGTAACAATAACTGCTGCATTATCCTCAAATTGAACCATAGTTCCATCAGACCGGCGAAATGGGCGTCTCTGCCTTACGATAACTGCTTTTAGCAACTGTCGCCTCATGTCTATTGCTCCTTTCTTGACGCTTATGATGACCATGTCCCCTATCCCTGCTTTAGGATAACGTCTGTGCGTTCCCTTTAGTTTTGGAGTCATTATAATCTGCACTACCTTTGCGCCTGTATTGTCAATACACTCAAGACGAGCTCCGACGGGTAATCCTCTCATTGCTCTTCCAGCGATACCTTTCATAGTCCTGTCTCCATCATAATTTTTCTATAGTTACGAATGAAACCGTTTTACTCAACGGTCGACATTCTGCTATTCTTACCTTGTCGCCAACCTTTGCTTTTATGCAAGGGGAACAATGCGCAGAGTATGTTGATGTTCTTTTCTCATATCTTTCATACTTTGGAACATAGTTCATATATTCTCTTTTCACACGGATGGAATCTTGCATCTTGGTTGATGATACGACTCCGGTTATGATCTGTCCACGTACGGGTAATGTTCCGTGAAATGGACAAAGTTTATCGTTACAGCTCTCAGTAGGAGCTTTGACATTCATGCCTATGTTTCGTGCTTCGTTTTTTTCTGCCACGCTTTTCACCTTATTTTTTTGGTTCTATCTTCAGGTTTATGGTTAAGTTTTGAACCATTCAGTTCAATTCTTTTTCCATTCCAATCAAATTCAAAGATTGCAGTATTTTTTGCAATCCTTTTCTGCTGATCGTCAATTTCAATGAGGAAGGTATGTTTCGTTTCATCAAGGATTAATCCGGATTTGTTTATCCAATTAGGATCGGTACATTTTTTGATGGTTACTTGCAGCCCGATAAGCTCTTCTTTTGCTAATGCTTTTTCATCCATGTTACCCTCTCAGGTAGGTAGAGACTGCATGAGGTTTGATTATTGACGTATTTCAATATTATGAGATGTCAACCACAAATCCCATTTTCTCTAATGCTTCCTTGACTTTCGTCCTGTGATCACCTTGGAGTTCTATCTTGCCATCTTTTATTGTTCCACCGCAGGCACAGATTGATTTCAGGTTACTGACCAACGCGTCAATATCAAGATCATGGGGGTTTATCCCATCTACGATGGTCATCATCTTCCCATATCGTCTCTTGTCGACAGTGATTGCGATCCTCTGTTGCTCCCGCGCGATATCTTCACAGACGCAGATCTCTTTTGGTAGACCACAAACGTCACATATTCCGCTCATTTATTGTTCTCCTTCCTCCCGCATGATAGTGAGCAATTTTGCAATGGACATACGTATCTGCCTTATCCGTCCAGGAGATGGAGGTGAGCCACCCATTGCAGCTACTCCACGTTCATGCATTAGTTCGCTTTTCAGCTCCTTAAGTTTTTCACTTCTTTCTTTAGGAGCATATTCTCTAATTTCTTTAGCCTTAAGAACCATTTATGCAACCTCTTCGAGTAATTTCTTTAATTGTTTCACAATTGTTTCAGCTGTTTTTCCACCGACACCCTTAATGGCGGAAAGATCATCTACATCTAGTTCGTACAACTCTTCTAATGTTTTGATTCCTGCTTTTTCAAACTTCTTTACAACAGATGGGCCAATGCCCTGTATCTCTGCCAATTTTTTAATATCGGTCTTCTTCTTTTCCGTTTGTTTTTTAACTGTTTCTTCCTTTGCTTTTTCTTTTTCAATAAACTTCAATTTAACTTCGCCTGGTAATTTTGCGTCAGGCCTCATAATCCTTACTTTTACACCAAGCACGCCTGCTTTAAGTTTGGCGACAGAATAACCATTATCCATTACTTCCTTTGCAACTTCTCCACAGTATTTAACATGACCTTCCGTGAATTTTTCAGTTCGATGACGTGCGCCGGTGAGCTTCCCAGCTATGATGATCTGACATCCCTTTGCACCAGCATCCATAATCCTTCTTACAGTTGAATGTCCAGCACGTCTGAAGTGCCATCCCCTTTCTAATGCTTCAGCAAGCTTTTCTGCCATAATCTGGGCGTTCAAGGAGGCTCTTGCTCCTGCCTCTTGAATCTCTATTTGAGGATTGTCAACATTGAAACTGGTTTTTATTGCCTCGGTCAGCTCTTTTATTTTAGATCCGCCTTTTCCGATGACCATCCCTGGACGTTCTACTAATATATTTATCCTTGTTCCCATGGGAGTTCTTTGGATAGTCATGCCGCCAAAGCCAGCACCCTCGATCTTTTTGACAAGGAATTCCTTGATGAGTATTCGATTCGTATTTTCTCTTATGAATTTACGCTCGCCCGCCATTACTCTACCTCTTCTACAATCATTTCGATATTGGTGGTTTGTTTATTTTTATCAGTGGCCCGTCCATGAGCTCTAGGCATTATTCCTTTGATAACTCTGCCCCCATATGCTGATATATGTACAATTTTCATATTTTCCGAATCAAATCCTTTATACTCTGCATTATTTTCTGCGTTTTCTACAGTTTTTAGCAGGTATCGGGCTGTTTTTTGTGGAAAACTACCTGGACCTATGCCTTTTTGGTGTGCTCGTTTTCCATTATGAAACACAGCAGGAAGTGGACGTTTCATGTCGATTATCTCTTGCAGATAGTTCTTTGCATCTACTGTTTTCATGCCCTTTATGGCATGAGCTATATTTTTAGAATCTTTTAGAGAGCAGTGTAACTCATAGCCGTATGCTTTTGCTGTTTTATCTGGATCTAGATCGGTTGAATATTTCTTCATTTTCATCACTTCAATGGCATATATTTAGATGATTTCGTTGCACCGACGCCAGGTCCAGTATGTTTAACTTTCTGCCGGGTCAATGCAAATTCGCCCAAATAATGTCCAATCATGTTGGGTTGGATATCTACACGCTGAAATTCTTTTCCAGTATAGACATCAATTCTATGGTCAACAAACGATGGTAAGATAATCATGTCTCGACAATGTGTTTTGATTGCGTCTCCTTCCTTTGCTTTTTGAACGTCTTTTAAAAGCTTATCCTGCTTTGCTGTTAATCCTCTTTTTAATGTTCTTCGCATTCTTGAGGGGAGTAATGGTAATAATTCTTCTATCGAAAGCGTCTGTAATTCTTCTATCGGAAGGCCACGATATGCAAACTCCTTCTGTCGTATTTCTATTTTCTTTCGCTTGCTTTTCCTTCTACTTCTTGCAGAACTCTTAAATCCTTTTTTAGTTGCCATGCTTTACTTCCTCCCAGTCCGCTTTGCAGCTATGTTTCCAACTTTTCTTCCTGGTGAAGTACCTCGTTTTACTGTAGATGGCCCACCAACATGTTGGTGTCCACCGCCTCCATGAGGATGCGAAACAGCACACATTGCCACACCTCTGACAACAGGGTGTTGTTTTCCTCGTTTTCTATAGGCGATATGTTTTTTCCCTGCTTTGAGGAATGGTTTATCTTTTCTCCCTCCGCCAGCTACAGCTCCAACCGTCGCTCGACAGGATGAATTCAATGTTTTGAACTGTCCTGAAGGAAGTTGTACAACAGTCCTGTTTTTATCGTGAGATACAACGGTTGCATTACTACCTCCAGCACGGACAAGTTTTCCGCCATCTCCAGGCGATAATTCGACATTGTAAATCGGAATACCTTCAGGGATTTTTCCAACAGACAACATATTGCCAACGCTAACTTCTTGTTCATCCTCATTAAATCTTATTTTTGATCCAACTCTGATTCCTTCAGGTGCCAACGCTAATATTTTTTTATTGTCTTCTAATCGGATGCTTGCAAGCGGAGCAGTGCGTCCCGGATCATGAAAAATATCTTCAATGGTGCCTTCTTGCTTTTCTCTATTTTGTAAGTATTTAACCTCGCCTCTAAAACGATGTGATGGAGTACTGAATTTTCCTTTGTTTCTTCCCCGCCTTTGTTGGATTAGTCGCTTACCCATGTTTTTACCTCTAGAATATACCAATTCTCATGCCTATATCCTCTGCCTTAAATTCAGGCATAAACACGACAATGGCATGTTTTCCTTTCTTTGTGATTTTAGCATTCACATTTTTAACTTTCACTTCAAACATTTCTTCGATTGCTCTGGCGATCTGTTGTTTATTGGCAGTTCTTTTCACAACAAATTCTAGTGCGTTGTTTTTCTCCATGAGATTCATTGTTTTTTCTGTCACAAATGGATGATAAACAATATCATAAGGATCCACTATGTGTCACCTCCCAGTTCCTTTAATGCAGATTTTGTAATAACGGTAAGTCTCCCGGCATCTCCGCCAGGCGCCAGATGTTCTATATTTATTTGAGATGGTTTAACAACATCAACACCAGTTAGATTTCCAGAACTTTTCTCAATCTCTCCTTTTAAAGAAACGATAAGGACCGATTTTGGAGTTTTGTACTTCCTTCCACGTGATTTTCCCTTCCCAGCACGGATGTGTTTTCCATTTGTAGCTCGGAGGATATCATCATAAATTCCAATCTTTTCGAATGCTTTGATAACATCCTTTATTTTTTTTACGGTTTCAAATTTATCATCTATTATAATGGGTAGTGTGACTTTTTCGTCAAATTGGTGCCCTCGTTTTGAAACTATTTCCTTATTTGCTGTTGCAGCCATCGCTGAGTTGCGGGCAAGACTCTTTTCTTTTTTGTTTATCTTCTCTTTCCAATTTCTCTCTGCTTTTGGAGGATGTGCTCGTCTTCCACCAACAACACAAGGTGCCAATGCTGCCCTTCTGCCTTGGGTAAGTCTCGGTACACGAGATTGCCCTTTGCCTTTACCCACTGACGCCGTTGCGTGCTTTTTTCCTGCAAGCGGATCGGAGCCATATGGTTGTCTATTATTTGAATGAAGAGTATTGAAGGATTTTCTGATAATATCTGGGCGATATGGTTCATCGAATATTTCTGGTAAATCTATTTTTTCTGCAACCG
>CAZYFW010000025.1:5668-13473 GCA_964646685.1 uncultured Thermoplasmatales archaeon | reverse complement strand
GTAGAAAACAACTTTATATGATAAATATATGGTTTATGTGCAAAGCCTAAAATTTAAAAAAATATATAAGTAAGTTCTTTATAGTCCGATGCTAACTAACTGGTAGTTATGGGGGAGAAATATGTCTGAATTCGTCTGGCATTGGACAAAAGGAAATAGTAAAATTTATACAAGAAAAACAGACATTGCAGAGAGGGCAATGAAAGAAGGCATGCTTGTAATGGGCATTAGAGCAAAGCCCAAGATTCTTAGATATTAGAAAATCAGACGTGCCTTTAAAAGGCAGATTAGAGGGGGGTTTATTTTTCAACGGAAGTTTTTTAGATAGTTATTGTATTAGCCCCTGGTAACATGTCGGATTTGGATTACAAAAAATTATTGAAAAAAGTCCTTGACGATGCTTCGACAAAAAAAGTTGTTGAGGATCGATTCAAATTACCAAAGGTAGAAATATTTTATGAAGGAAATACCACAGTTATAAAAAATTTTGATAAAATATCTATTGCGGTAAACCGTGAACCAGATATTATTTTAAAGTTTCTTTTGGGATGGCTAGGTACTTCTGGAGAAATTAATGGAGGTCGTGTCACATTCCAGGGAAAAATACCTCCAAAACAGGTTCAAGATAAACTAAAAGACTACATTGACATATATGTCATCTGCTCTGAATGTAACAGACCTGACACCCATATTGTAAAGCAAGGGCGAACTCACCTAATCAGATGCGATGCATGCGGTGCATTTAGATCTGTTAAATCGATAAAGAAAAAACCATTACAACAATCAGTTGAAGCGTTAAAAGAGGGCATGGCCTACGATTTAACAATAAAAGACATTGGTAGAAAAGGTGATGGTGTAGCATATTTTGATAAATATGTCGTATATGTCCCCGGTGCCGTGAAAGGGGCCACCATAAAAGTTAAGATTGAAAAAATTTCTGGAACAGTTGCTTTTGGGCATGTTGTAGAGGTCTAAACTTTCTACATATACACCAGCATATTTGCCTGCACAAAATAACGAAAGATATTTAAACCTAACTACCCATTCATTTTTACGTTTGTCAGACAAATGATGTCATTTGTCGTTTGATGTATGCATATATGACATACATTGATAGCAAAAATGACATCATTTCGACGCAAAAAACATGTGAGGAGAAATAATGGACACACGCCGTATAACAATAAGATTACCTCAGCACGATATACACTCTATTGATCTTTTTGTTAGAGCGGGCGAGTTTGCAACTCGTTCTGAGGTTATCCGTCGTGCGGTTAATGAGTTCGTTAAGAACTATGCCGACAGTTTAATTGAAAAGGCAGAAAAGATAAAAAAAGTCCAAGAGTTGGAGAATGCACTCGACTCCATAGAACCTTACATGAAAAAATAATGGTTAAAAACTGGAGGGGATGGGATGCACCCCAATCGAAGGGCGCCTTGATGGAAGGCGTCCTTCAAACTACCAGCATAGGAGGGATAATATGAGCGGAAATAAAAATATGGAATCTTTTATTACAAACGCAGTAGAAAATAAATTTGAAGAGGAAAGCAGGTTGAAATTTGACGACGATATGTTTGGTACCCCACGTATCACAATTGTTGGATGTGGTGGTGCTGGAGGCAATACAATAACCAGATTGAATAAACTTGGCGTAAAAGGTGCTGAAACAATAGCCATCAATACCGATAAGCAAGCACTTGATTTGGTGGAAGCAGATAAAAAATTACTGATTGGCAGAAATCTAACACGCGGTCTTGGCGCAGGTGGTTTTCCCGATGTCGCTGAACGTGCTGCACGTGAATCAAGCAGAGAAATAGAAGAAATGATAAAAGATGCAGATCTCGTGTTTATCACTGCAGGCATGGGTGGCGGTACTGGAACCGGCTCTGCTCCAGTAGTTGCCGAGATAGCAAAGAAGCACAATGCTGTTGTTACATGTATGGTCTCAACACCATTCAATGTAGAAAGAGCGCGACTCATCAAAGCAGATGAAGGGCTTGATGCCCTCCGCATAAAGGCGGACAGTACAGTGGTTCTTGATAACAATCGTCTGTTAGAATTTGTCCCAAACCTGCCCATTAATCAGGCGTTTTCTGTTATGGATCAAATGATAGCAGAAACAGTAAAAGGTCTTTCAGAGACCATTACCGTTCCATCGTTAATCAACCTAGATTATGCAGACATGAAAACCATCATGGATTCAGGTGGACTGTCTGTCATGCTTTGGGGAGAAGCAGAAGAGGATGCTGGAGTAGAGACAATAGTTCAGGAAGCGCTTAACCATCCGCTGCTAAACGTAGACTACACAGGAGCAAATGGAGCACTCATCCATATAACTGGTGGACCTAACATGAGCTTAAAGTATGTCCAGGATGTTGCAAAATCACTTACACAAGATTTGGACTGCTACTCAAACGTTATACTTGGCGCTAGAGTGCTTCCGGAGTTTGAAGGAAAATGCAGAGTGATGGCAATCATGACTGGTGTTCAGTCACCAAATCTACTTGGTCCAAAAAGTATCTCTTCGGTTAGGGGCAGTCCAATAAAACAAGTTGTCTCGAGCTCAAAGGTTGATATCGATTTCGTACGATAATCAAACCTCTTTCTTTTTTTATTTTGTAATTACTGTTCCATCAAATGATTGATTAATTATTGCTTTTTCAAGTTGATCCAATCGTTTTCCATTAACTACAAATGTTGGCAGTTTTGTTCTATGAATAATTTTTAAAGCAGGGCCATCGATCACTACATTGCTGCCTGCCGTATTCCAGTCTGTTCCATATTTTTTAATAAGCTTATCTACTGATATTTTCTTTAGTTGCACTGCATCTGAATATTTATTTGGATCTTTGTCGTAAACACCATCTACATTCGTTGCAATGATAAATCTTGTAGCTTTTGTTTTCTCTGCAAGCTCAGCACCAACTAGATCTGTGCTATGGCCTGGCATTGTCCCACCCATAATCACAATTGGCTCGCTTCTATTCTTCGCCTCGTCAGTTGTATGAGGAATCTCTTTGTTTGATGCTTCAATAATGATTGATAGCAGTGTTGCATTCATCCTTGTGATTGCTATACCTAATTCATCCAACTTTGTTTCATCAAGTTTTAGTTCCCTTCCAATTTTGATGTATGTTCTTGCCGTTTTTCCTCCACCCACTATAATGTAAATTTTGTACTTTTTACTGAGTTTTTTTAATAGAATTCCAAGTTTTTGAAAAAAAGAAATATTCGCATTTTCTGAAAGGAAAACTGATCCACCAAGTGAAATTACTATTGATTCCATAAGTAACACAGTATGTAGAATTTATTTATTTAAATTGTCAATATGTATTAGTAAAAAATACTTATCTATGCAACTTCTGGGCTCGCCTGTCCTGTTTTAGCACTTGTCCCAAGCCTTACCTGTGGAAGGGGTATTGGTGGAGGAAGCCCGAGATCTTTTGCAATGCCTACTGCCTCAGGAACGCATGCATGCATAACTGCAGTATGAATCTGACTTGCCACCTGATCAGGCATTTTCCGGGTGTCATTCCATTCTTTGGCAATCTTTTTTGAATCATCATTTTCATAGACAAGTGATCCTTCAAGTTTAATCATACCTACAGGGCCATAACTTGCCGTATATTGAAAATCAATGGTCGCCTGTTTTTCTTTTATATCGGAAATATGAGAAACGGTGCTATTGTGATCAATACGAACTTGTTTTGGGCGTTCGTTATGATTAAGGTAGCGTCTTGCTTCAATAGATTTAAGTTGAATATTTTTAATCTTCATATCTTACCCAATAACAAAGATCATCTTTTTACTTCTTTCGTTGCTTTGATTAATTTAGAAAAAATATGTTGTCCACAATGGTTTATTTAGAAAATTACATAAACAACTAGAAATATGACTGTTGCTGGGGAGATTATGAAGAAAGCAGCGATCCTACTACTATGTACTGCAAGCCTAATACTATTGCCGAGTTTAACTATATGTGCTCAAAGTGCCGATACTGAGACGCATACCATAACTATATCTACAGAAGGAAACTCTTTATCAGTATCAGAAAGTCTGACCATAAAAGGTTCTTCGGGAGATACTTACAACAACATAACATTTTGGATTAACAATGAGGGTGAAAATGTAAACATCCTAATAAATAACAACGAACCAGATGCGATAACTATCCTTGGCAATGAATACCTCTGCAACGTCTCTGAACTTGGCATTCCGATGAACACAACAATGGATGTAAAAGTAACTTATGATTTGGGAAATGATATTGAAGAATTCTCAAAGAGTATTATCAGAACTACAACTTCACTATCGGTCACTTTTGATAGCAATACCATCTACGTTGCAGAAAACTTAGAGGGGGGCAGTTCCTTTACACTTAAATTATATAAACCAACCGAGGCTCCCCTGAGCTTGTATATAATTATCTTTATTGCACTTCTGATTGTATTGTTAGTTGTTACAACATTATATGCCTTCAAAAAACAGAAATCAACGACAATCAAATCTACAACTGGACAATCTGAAGAATTACTAAGCACCAAAAAGACACTTCTTATGTCCTTACTTAAAGATATTGAAAAGCAACATCGATCAAAAAAGATTTCTGATGACACATATCATAAACTTAAGGAAGAATACAAACAACAAACAGTAGATGCTATGAAAAAACTTGAGGATGTTTCATAAGAAGTCAAATAGGCTTTGTTGAATATTTTCATTCACTTCTTTTTCATGAGATGAATTAGCTTCTTCCTTAGTTGGTTTCTTATGAATAATATCAGTGCTGTGAAGGATATCTTTCAACTTGTGTTCATATATTTTGCCAAGTAGATATTTTATCTCACCTTCAGTAAAATCAAATTTCTGCTTCATGGAAATAGCAAAACTAGTGTTAGTTCTAAACATTGGGATAAAATAAGTCAATAAAAATTCTCTACTTTTTATATTTGATTGATGAAAGGAACCCTGCATTTTATTAATAACAGAATCTCTAATATCCCAAGATGATTTATTTGCCTTGATTTCTCTCAACCATGTTGGAAAGTTGTATTTCTCATTTGGATAATTGTGTGTTTTTGCTGTAGCTACACCACCATTCATTAAATCGCAGGCGTAAGACCACAATCCATAATATTTTCCTCTCATTGTTCGACCTAAGAATATGTCTGCCTTGGTTAGTGCTTCATAGCCTTTCACAACGTCATTAATATCACGATACTCAATAGGTAGGTTCTCATTTATCCACAGCAAAACGTTAGGGGGGTCTTCATCCAAGCGAGACATGCTATTTCTAATGCTTTGTATATTGCGTGTTTTGAAAATTTCTCTCAAAACATCAAAGATGACCTTCTCCCGATCACGATATCCCAATACATCTAAGGCCTGTGTATCTACTTGTTTGTTGTCTAAACAGATAGATTGTAAATCGTTAACCGCAGACCGTATATCTCCCTTACACCTATCGGCCAATTTCTGCAGTACCTTCTGATCAATCGTTATTTCCTCTTCATTACATATTCTTTTCAAAAGGTTGAATATTTCACTTGGATATGGATTATAAAATCTTATCAAATTACATGTATCCTTTAAACTTTCACCACTGCCTTTGATGAGAGCATAGTAGTCATTGACGATTAAAATGATAGGTTGGTTAGTGATTTTTATGGTGTCAACAATAGCTTTTTTACCACCTTTGTCACTGAAATCATTACTGGATTGATCTTTCCTTTCTATTTTTTCGTAGAGATTGTCGGCTTCATCCAAAATGATGAGTTTTCTTCCACCATCTCGTGATGAAATAAATCGTCCTTGATCGTCAAAAGTCTCATTTATTGCTCCAAGTGTTGCAACGTTTTTAATGGTCGTTGCATTACGAGCGTCTGATGTATTGAGTTCGATAACCGCCCATCCAAAATCCTTTGCAAGTGAATGGGCACTACTGGTTTTTCCAGTGCCTGCTTTACCAGATAGGATAATCGCTCGTTTTTTAGGAGTGCCGTGATTCCATGAATTGGCCCACTTTCTCAATTCTGAAATTGCCCTTTCATTCCCAACAATGTCATCTAAGCCAGTCGGTCGATATTTTTCTGTCCAGTCCCCCATTAATCAGTACAACACACTACCTTATTTTAATATTTGTCTTTGATTACATAACCTTTTTATCAGTAATTCTTATTTCCTTCTCAAAAAGCGGGGATGGCCCAGCCCGGCTACGGCGAAGGATTGCTAATCCTTTGGTCTTACGACCACGGGAGTTCAAATCTCCCTCCCCGCGTTAATTATTAGCACTGTTGTTAAAACAGAAGAAAATTGGAACAATTTTGATCTGCAAGGGTTCAAATCACTTTCTCTGCACTAAATTAGTTTTTTTTAACTTTTCATGTTTAGAAATAGAAAAATTAACTTAATATTTTAAATATTCTTGTAAAGTTATATTTCCAATATATACTTCGACAGGGTATCCTATGAGTGAGATAAACAGTAAGATTTTTTGGCTCTATTATCCACGAAAAAGCAGTCCTTACTTTATATCCTCTACTGTAATGACAGCAAATATCTGCATCATCTGGTTTTGTTGGATCGAATCCTCCTCCATGATCTCCCATAATGCTTTTACAAATATCCAGCGTTATATTGCCATAGTTATTTTCCAATAGTTCTTGAAGTCTTTTTGTTTTTATAGGTGAAGTGTAACATTCTTCAGGGTATGAAGATCCAGTTAAATTTGCGTCTAACCATAAATGATGAAATCCATGCCATAAAATGCCCTCAGGAGCACCTGTAATATCAGTAGAATTCCCAAAAACTGTGATAATGTGACTGTGGGATTGCTCTATCATAAGGATGCCTCCCTCTTTATCACACCATACGGTAGTTGCAAAATCATAATGATTTGGATAAACGCGATTTTTATCAGCTGCTCTTTCGCTTGTTTTCCAAAGATTTGCTACTTCTGATACATTTGCGCAGGTCATCATGGTTTTCCTTTCTAAAAGATACGTTGGTATACCATCACCCTCATCAATATACCTACTTTCATTTTCTGTGAGTGATGTATATATTGCACCAAATCCGAGCCCTTTTTCATTTATTAGAAAAATTTCACTTAAGACAGGTATTCCAAGATAGACATACTTGTAATTTGAACTAATGTGACAAATATGAGGGAAATAAGTTCCAAGGCTTAGATAAATTAACTGCATTAACAAGAATGGGGCCTCAGGGTCCCAGTTTTGGGTAAGAAATGTTTGATTGTTTTTTGTTGCAGGAAAAGTAGATGCAGTTATGGAACATTGTGTTTTAATTAAAGAAGAAATAAATTGTTGAAGTTTTAATAACCGCTCAAGTTTTATTCCCGTGCTATCGGAGAGCCCTTTTAATTCTTCAATAAAACTGGGACAATATTTTTCAAGAGAAATTATTTTATCTCTAATGTCTTTTTCAGCAGAATTATCGTTGTTAGTGTCACGAAATAAAAGATTTAATAATTTATATTTTGCATTATATAGTTTACCTGATCTAAACCCATAATCATATGGGGAAGAAGCCTCAATATAAACTACGGATTTGTCAGAGTTGCTTATTAAATGTAGTTTGCTTGTATCACTTATTATTATACCGTCTATCGCTGGTAAAAAAGAAATTGAAATTATTGATAAAATCATCAATAATAACAATATTTTCTTGATTTGCATAGGAAATAACCAGTATACTATTATATTTACCAATTTATATACTTATCTAATTCAGGTAGAAAGAAAAAATCCAAAAAGAAGTTTATTGATATTTTAAAAAGTAAAAT
>CAZYFW010000025.1:0-5658 GCA_964646685.1 uncultured Thermoplasmatales archaeon | reverse complement strand
CAATATGTGTGAGCTTCATTTTGCCGATCCGGGGTAAAATATGATTATTTAAAAATACTCATTTATTTGATTTATATCTCTTTTTATCCACCAGGAGTAAAGGCTAATTTTACCGGTATTCTTGGATTCAAATCCCTTCCCCTTGCACTAATTTTTTCAATGCTTTTATCCATGCAAATTACGAAAAATGCAAAAATCGTTTCAACAGATATGATTTCAAAAATGTGTTAACACATGTGTTAACATATACGCGCTCAAATCTCCCTCCTCGCGTCGTTTTTAAAATGATAGAGCATTTGATATATGTTAGTAATTCTATTACTCTTGTTCTTTATTCTGAATTTCTTCTAGTCTCTTCCACTCAGTAATATCACGAGAGATGCCTACTGTGCCAATAATATTGCCTCCTTCATCAAAACGTGGTACTTTAGTAACTGAAATCCATCGTTCTATGCCATCGTTTCCAATTAGTTTTTCAATTTTATTGACGACGAATTTTCCTGTTTTCATTAATTCTTCATCGTCTTGAAAAGATTTTCTCGCTTGCTCGTCGGGCATAAAATCAAAATCTGTTTTGCCGATCATATCCTCGGGGCTGACGTTGGCATGAGATGCTTTTGCTTTATTCACCATGATAAAGCGATTACTCTCGTCTTTGAAGTAAATGGAATCTGGTATATTATCCATCAATGTTTGGAGAAGCTCATGGGCTCGAGCGATTTCTATTTCTGCTTTTTTTCTATCACTTATATCTCTTATTATTACAACAAAGTTAACATCTTCGTCTTCCTTTTTAAAAAGGAAAAAGGAGCTCAACTCGATATTTAATGTGTTTCCATTCTTATCTTTAATTTCAGTCTCATGAGTCTTTGCAATTCTATCCGACAGTAGTTCTTCAAATTGTCTGACAAGAATAGATAATGATTTTTGAGTGAGTAGACCTACGCCTAGAAAGTTATTGCCAATCATGTCTTCTTTTTTTAAGCTAAATATTTCATAAGCACGACAATTGGTATCCAATATTTCTCCACGTGCATCCAATATCATAATCCCATCGGTCGTGCATTCAAATAGCCCTCGATACTTTTGTTCACTTTCTTTTAGCTTGTTTTCTGCTTTTTTTCTTTCAGTTATGTCCTGAATCAACGCAAGCATTACAGGTTTTCCTTCCATCTTAAAAAGCGATGTGCTGATTTGAACTGGAACATGGCTGCCATCTTTCCGTATGTTTTCTGTTTCAAAATTGATACCCCCCTTGGCAGATATCTCTTCAACCAGTTGAGGCCAATCTACTGAGGCAGGGAGTGTTTCTCTTAATGATAACTGCATGAGTTCATCCCAATTATATCCCAAAAGTTCACATGATTTCTGGTTTGCCTCAGTAATTTTCCCATCAAGCGTAGTCATAAATGCAGCAGCATTAACCTGCTCGAATAATGTTTTATATCGGCCATCAAAAGCTCGTGAATCAGATTCTTGTAACATAAGCCATATCACCTACGTTGCATCCCAACTACTTTCTTTTTGATTCTTAAGTGGTAACAGCAATTGAATACATTGTCAATATTTAAATTTACGTTACAGTTAAAAAATATCAAGTTGTGATGAACATCATATCTCCGATAACGTTTTCTTTAGTTCAACGATAACATCTACAGGAGTAGGATCAATTTTTCTTAAAATGGCTAGATAGCAGCTGACAAAATCCCCAAGATACATAGCATACATCATCTTTGATAATGTTTTTTTACCAATTATGGGGATTTCGAGGACATCTGCGGCTACACCTTCGAAGAGAGTTTTCATAAAACCAAGTCGTTTTGCCATATGAATCGATTCGATTTTTTCATCCCTAAACAACATACATGTAAACTGCTTTGATTTTTCAGGATCTTGAGACCAACCAACAATATCGTTATGATTACACTCCGAAACAACATCATGACGAGCTATGATCTTACTATTTTCATTAAACTGGGTGCACCATCGTTTTGCTATGGGGGCATAAATTTCCCATCCATAAATTTGTGGTATGGTGTTAAATAATTTTGTTGCTAATTGTTTTGAAAGATTATCCTTTTCCGGAACTTCTTTCTTATTACAATCTCTAAATTCCTTAAGTTCTACAATGGTTTCTTCAATTTCTGGTCCAAGAATATTATGCATAATCCCAATTTTTTCAAGAGCCAGTAAAGGAGAAAATAAAAGATATGCCGTTGCCGCTCGAGGTTGAAAACCTGAAGGGATTTTAATATGAGGAACCTTGCGTTTTTCACAATATTCCTGTAGCTTTCCCCCAGATGAGATAGCAATAATCTTACATTTCTTTTGATGGGCATGTTTGAATGTGCTCAATGTTTCCTCTGTATTTCCAGAATAACTTTGAGAAAACACCAATGTATTTTTATTTGCCCATCTGGGGAGGTTGTATTCTCTTGTTACATATACTGGTATTTCATATCTATCCCGAAGAAAGCTTTGGACAATATCTCCTGAAATTGCTGATCCGCCCATCCCGCTAATGATGATATTATCTATTTTAAAAACGCTATCAAGTGATGATGAGTTTATAATATCTATAATTTCTTTAATCTGTTCAGGAAACTGAGTGACCGTATCAATCATACCGGATTTATCTATCTTTGATATAAGTTCCAAATCGTCCAATACCATCCTCATCCAACCTATAATTCCTTGTAGTAAACACGAGTTCATTTTAGTAAAAGATGGCGACTATATAGATATTTTCATTTACAATGAAAATGCTTATAACAAGAAAATCTATCCTTCATTCCCATGATCATATCAAAGCAGAAAGACTTCGACATATTGCTTGATGCGATTGGTAAAGGACCTGTTTTTATTATTGGGTGTAGCGAATGCGCGACACTATGTCATACAGGTGGGGAAGAAGAAGTAATAGCCATGAAAAAAGCTTTTGAGGACAACAAAATAGAGGTTACTGGATGGGTTATATTAGACCCTGCATGTAACCTCCAAAATGATAAGCGAATTCTGCGAAAACATACTGATGAGGTAAAGAAAGCAAAGAAGGTTCTTGTGCTTGCTTGTGGAAACGGTGTACAAACAGTATCAGAAATCATCACTGATCATGATGTTATATCTGGTACTGATACTTTGTTCTTGGGCGAAATAAAACGCCTAACTGAGTTTGAAAAACGATGTATAATGTGTGGAGATTGTATTCAAGATTTGTTTGATGGACTTTGCCCAATTTCCCGTTGTCCCAAGAGCATGTTAAACGGCCCATGTGGTGGAGCAAAAGATGGAAAATGCGAAGTCGATCAAGAGATGGACTGCATTTGGGATATTATTTACCAGAGATTAAAAAGCAAGGGTCGATTAAGCCAACTTAACGAGATCAAAGAACCTAAGGACTGGTCTAAATCAATTGAGATGAGGAGGAGGATATAGCATGAAATATCGCAGCAACCTGGAACGGGTTCTTTCTGATGGAAAATTTGCTGTTACTGCTGAGATTGGACCTCCAAAAGGATCTGACCCAGAAACAATTAGGAAAAAAGCAGAGACATTGAAAGGATATGCAGATTCCTTCAATATCACTGACAATCAAACTGCTGTGGTTAGAATGTCCAGTATCGCTGGTTGTACTATCCTCATTAACATGAACATGGATCCATTAATGCAAGTTACTTGTAGAGATAGGAATAGAATAGCATTGCAAAGTGATGTACTAGGCGCTGCAGCAATTGGAATTAAAAATATTCTCTGTATTACTGGAGATCACCAATCCTTTGGAAATCATCCTGGTGCAAAGGGAGTCTACGATATCGATTCCATTCAGCTTATTCAGATACTTAAAAAAATGAGGGATGACGGTATATTTCAAAGTGGAGATGAAATATCATCTGGCAGACCAGAGATATTTATTGGTGCTGCAGCAAACCCATATGCAGATCCATATGAAATTAGAGTGGATCGCCTCGAAAAAAAAGTCAGATCTGGAGCAGATTTTATTCAAACACAAAGCGTGTTCAATGTAGAAAAATTCAATGAATGGATGGATGAGGTTAAATCGAGAGATCTAGATAAGAAAGTTCACATTCTTGCTGGCATTACACCGCTTAAATCTCTTAGAATGACTGAGCGGATGAAATTTCATGTCCCTGGAGTGGAAATTCCTGAAGAGGTATACGAAAGAATGAAAACCACTACAGATCCAAAAAAAGAAGGATATGAGATTGCCCTAGCACTCATCAATGAAATTAAACATATTAATGGAATTCATGGCATACACATTACGGCACTATTTTGGGAAGAGATTGTTCCTTCTCTTGTAAAAGATTCTTCTCTTTTACCGCGACCATAGGCATAGGGTTTCTTGATAAATATTTGTTTTTAACTGTTAGAATGATTAAGATATGATTCTTAGACAACTCTGTTGACGTTTTTTCATTTTGACATTTTAACGCCAAAGCTTTTTATAGTGTTACTTGAGAACAATATACGTGAGAAGAGGTATCACGTCACCATATGACGCGATATTGAAATGAAAGAAGGAAGGTGAAAGGAATGAAAATGAACAGGAAATTAATGATCGTAGGAATTTTGTTTTTAGTTGGAAATATGATTGTTGCAACTCAGTATGCAACTACAAAAATTGGATATGAATATTCTATTGTCCACCCCAGTGACGCTGAAATACGATTTATTGGATCAGATAATACAACTGGTGGACGTGTATTGAGAGTTGATGGTACTAATGGGACCTCTTCATTGAAGTTAACATTGGGAAATTGGAGTGCCGGTACAAATAAAATATATTCAGCTGCATTTGGTATTGTCAACGAGGAACAGGTTTCAGTTGATATAAAATATATTAATGTTTCAGCTATCAACTATACGTATCTAAGAATCTGGCTTCACGGTGATCGAGATGCAAATGCTAATAGTACAACAAATGATCCAACTACTGTATTGATGTTCAATAATGGTACTATTGTAAATGCGTCTAATACCACAGCCTGGACGCTTGCACCAGGGGATGGAGACTCCAGCGATATGTGTAGTAACGTATCAAATAGATCGCTGTATAGTTCAAACACGACATGGGACAATATATCACATGTAAAATACTCGTTTAATGACAGTGTTGCATATGGTGTCGGAATGTCTGGAAGAACTGCAAGTAATGCCTCGGATTTTGTCTGGATCCAAGTAGCAATAGATATCCCAAATGATGTAGATATCGCAGGGGCACATACTGGAACTATATACATTCACTTTGAGGCAGATACTAATTCTTAGGCGTGTAAACACGCCTCAACATTTTCTTTTTTATTATGCATTTTGAGAAATTAGCATCATTGTTATCTGGTAGGAGAAATACATCGTCGTTTTTTCATTTTGACATTTTAACGCCAAAGCTTTTTATAGTGTGAATTGAGAACAGTATACATGATAAATAATGTCACGTCATTTAATGACGCGATATTGATCGGAAAAAGGTGAAAGAAATGGAAAAATATAGGAAATTAATGCTGGTTGGTATTTTTTTTCTCATTCTAAATATGGCCGTAGCAACACAATATGCAGTTACAAAAGTTGGTTATGAATATAACATTGTCCACCCCAGTGACGCTGAAATACGATTTATTGGATCAGATAATACAACTG
>CAZYFW010000024.1:0-13962 GCA_964646685.1 uncultured Thermoplasmatales archaeon | reverse complement strand
TGATGGTCTTAGTTCGTAAAATCGTCGAGGAGGAATACTTTTGAGACAAAGCCAAGATTTACTTTCAATGACCCATAAATAAAGAATAAATACCTTTTTGATTTTGTTCACTGGCAATGTTACATACAACTCAAGCTAAATTTAAAGAGAGAAATATACTTAGCGCATCTGAAATTGGACAATACAATTTCTGCTCTGTTGCATGGTTCCTTCAACGATGTGGATATGAGCCACAATCTGCTTTGCTTGAAGTTGGAGCAAAAAAACATACCGAACTTGGAAATATAGTTAATTCTGTACAAAAGCATACTAAAGCATCAAGATTGCTGGCCACTGCCGGTTATTTGTTGATAGCAGTTGTAATACTATTAATTCTGATTGAGGTGATGTCTTGATTTCTACTTTTAGCATTGTCATTTTACTGGGATTTGCAATTTTTTTTCTCATAGTGTCGAAATATATAAAAAATAAGACAGCAAGGATAAGAAAAAAATACAATATACCAGTCGGCAAAATAACCTATTCAGATTTGAATACGTTGGCTAAACCTCTTTTTTCTAAACGTTATCAAATTACTGGCAAACCTGACTACATCATCAAGAAAAATAAGCAGTATATTCCTGTTGAAGTCAAAACAGGACAGCATTATGAATTGCAAAAAAACCATACCTTTCAACTGGCGACTTATTGTCAACTTTTGGAAGATGTATATGGGGGGTTGGTGCCCTATGGAATGATAGTTTACAATGATACGGGCCAACAATATCAAATACCATTTGATCCAAAGCTAAGATTTGAACTCGAATCTACTATCAAAAAAATGAGACAGGAACTTAAAACAGGCAAAGTTTCTAGAAATCACCAAGACCCATATCGATGTAATAATTGCTCCATGAAAAGTAATTGTAACATGAAAATGATTTAAAATATTGAAAAAATTATTTTTTAAAAAAGTTTTATAAGCCTATATTTTATTACTAGCATGGGGAGATGAGTAATGCGAGATGATTTAACCTTTGAAGATGGTATTTTACTCTGTAAACACATTTACCAAAGCGCCATTGAAAAAACATTGAGCGGCGTAATAGAACAGGAACAGATTTTCTATCGAGCACATGAATTACTGAATAAATTAGAGAAAGATGTTAATAAGGAACGACTAGACGAACTAATGCATATGCTCAACATCGAAAATGTGTATGCCACTATCTAGACAAGTTGATTATCTTAAAATGAGAAAAAATCGAAATATATCGAGTGCTTAGATCCTATTTTTTCTTCAATACCATTTCAAATGCTTCATTGAGAAAATCTCTTTCTTCGTTAGTTGGACACCATCTGAAACCAGTTTCGTCTTTGATAAAATTTGGTGCATTGGTGTCAAATCGAGTCATGAGAAAGAGTTCACCTGATGCTGGATCTTTATTTATTTCAAGCCTTATATGTATGTTTTCATTTTTCTGCATTATATCCTCAACCACCTATTCAATCAAGTAAATCGCCTTATAGAACTTATAGTTTTCTTTTTGTGTAACCCATTGTAGATAGCCCTCAATAAAATTTTATCTTTAAGAACAGATATCTCAAAAATATTAATATGCCTGTAGTATGATTCAGTATAATATGGAGGTAGATTGGAGATCGCTATTGATAGCAATGACAATTTCAGGAATTGCATTATTTCTATTAGTAGTATTTGCACTTTATCCGATGGTTACTTCATCAAATAACAGCTTAGTTGCACAGATGACTTGGACTTCATTGAGCATGTTTTTGATTACTGATTTTTTAGTTTTAACATTTGTTTTTTATTTTGCAATCTTCATAAGGAAGTCTAAAAAGAGTGGAATATAGTGTTTTTGTAAAAACCTTTTAATAATCCCTTATTTTCTCATTGCTGAGTCTATGCGAATCGCAGTTCTAATGAAAGAGCGGTGCAAACCAAAAAATTGCGCCAAAGAATGCATAAAGTTTTGCCCTAGAGTTAGAGCTGGAGATGAAACTATTGTAATGGGTGATGAAGGAAGGCCAACTATCTCCGAAGAGCTATGTGTAGGCTGCGGCATTTGTGTTCATAAGTGCCCCTTTGAAGCAATCAAAATTATTGGCCTAGCAGAAGCACTTAAAACAGACCTCGTACATCAATTTAGCAGAAATGGTTTTCGTTTGTTCAGATTGCCCCTTCCAAAAAAAGGAAGTTGTGTTGGAGTACTTGGTCCAAATGGCATAGGAAAAACAACAGCAATCAGGATTCTCTCAGGACAACTAAAACCAAATCTAGGCGAATATAAAGATGCCCCTTCATGGGATGACGTTCTTGAATATTATGCAGGGACTGAATTACATGATCATTTCAGCCATATTGCAAAAAAAGAAATAAATAGTGTTACAAAACCCCAGTATGTTGACAAACTTCCAAAAATAATGAAAGGATCTATCAAAGATATTCTCAAGAAGGTTGATACATCTGGATCGTTTGATAATGTCGTAGAAAAACTCGGGTTAGACAACATCCTAGACAAGCAGATAGAGAAAGGTACAATCTCTGGTGGTGAGCTCCAGTTGGTTGCAATAGCTGCAACATTACTCAAGGATGTAGATTTGTACTTTTTTGATGAACCTTCTTCATATCTTGATATACATCAGCGATTGAAGGTCGCTCGTATTATTAAGGAACTATCAGAACAGAAGAAAGTAGTTGTGATAGAGCATGACATTGCTGTATTGGATTTCCTTTGTGATAACGTACATCTTGTTTATGGTGACGAAGGTGCATACGGTGTCGTTACTCATCCTCGTGGCGTACGTCATGCCATAAACACCTATCTTTCAGGCTATTTAAAGGAAGAAAACATTCGTTTTGGAGAAAAGATAGAATTTTTTGCCCATCCGCCTAAGCAGCGGCAGAACATGAGGATACTGATTACCTTTGATGATTTGACAAAGTCATTCAAGGAATTCTCACTTGAGATTGAAAAAGGGATAATTAGGCAAGGGGAAATTATTGGTATCGTCGGTCCTAATGCAATTGGAAAAACAACGTTTGTTAAGATGCTTGCTGGTGGGATAGAGCCAACAACTGGCAAAATAGAGTATGACATTAAGGTGAGTTACAAACCTCAGTATATTTCGCCAGATTTTAAAGGAACGGTTAGGGAATTATTTGAAGGGACAGCTCAGCAGTTGTTCACCTCGTCTTTCTTCATGGCAGAGATTTTTGAACCGTTCCATCTAAAATACCTTCTTGATAAACAACTTGAAAAATTGTCTGGTGGTGAGTTACAAAGAGTGGCTATTGCAAACTGTCTTGTTCAAGAGGCAGACATCTATCTAATAGATGAACCTTCTGCATATCTTGATAGTGAACAAAGAATGATTACGTCAAGGACAGTGAGAAGAGTGATAGAAAAGTCTGGCAAGTCAGCAATGATTGTCGATCACGATGTTTATTTCATAGATATGATAAGTGATGCACTAATCGTCTTTGATGGTGAACCTGGAAAGCATGGGCATGGGCGTGGGCCGTTCAGCCTACACGAGGGAATGAATCGATTCCTGAAAGATGTTGATATTACCTTCCGCAGAGATGAGGAAACACAAAGACCTAGAGTGAACAAACCAGACTCATACATGGATAGAAAACAAAGGAAAGATGGAGAGTATTATTACAGTCTCTGAGGCGATAAGATGTGTTTCAAACGCATAAAAAAATATTTTGATGAACTGGGAAAAAAAGACAAAATTCAAACAAAAGAAATGGAAAAAGCAATAGAACGAAGTAAATACATTTCTGAGGCGTACTTGCAAGGTGGGAAAGCTGTCGGTGAGATAGTAAAGCCAACGAAGAAAAAATAAACACAATAGTTAAATTACACGTATCTTATTCTCTATCAAATGCCACGATCGAGGAGGCTTAGAAATTTCATTAGAGAGTATAGCGAATCGCCTAGAACGGATAAGATTTCGTTTATTCCTCCTTTTCTCATAATCATTGTTGAAGGGATACTTCTTGCACATGCATTTACTATAGACGTGCCAGATATAATGGTCGTTGAGCTAACAACGGTTTTGCTTATTATATCAATCATTGAAATAATTCTTGTTTTTAAAGAAATACATGAACACTATACGAGCAGTAACTTTAATCGCATATTAACAATTAGATTGGATGACTTTATCTTACAACAAAAAGAAAAAAACGTCAAAAAAATTGTTGAAGATTTTATTGGCATGTATTCTCATTACAAGAGACATAGAAATGAAATCTATCACATTGCATGTCAAATCATGGAGACACATAAAGAAGAAGCAAGAGAAGAAACAATGATGAGTAAATTGAAACCATTTATCGAACTTAGAAGGAAAAAGAACGTTGATCAGATAATTAAAGCATTTATGAAAAAATATCCGCAATATAAGAAATATCGTGCAGAAGTGTATGAAAACGCCTGTCGTCTCATGAAAAGTTAAAAAAATAGTAAAAAGACGGCGCTATATTGGTTTACGTTTTTTCCATGATTGTAGAATAATATTTTTAAGCTCTTTACTATCTTGCGCCTTAACCCATTCCTCTTCAAAATCAGTTTCTTCGGCAATTTGAATAATCCACATGAGCGAGTGGAGATAGAAACTTTGTTGGTCTGGCGAAGCAACAATCAAAAAGAATGAATGAATGGGATCAACATTATCTGAGATTATGAGCCCTTTCTTGCTTCTTACTAATATCATCTCAAATTTATCACGTCCCTTTATAGTATGGGAGAGAATAGCAACACCTGGATGTACAACAATATTCGAATCCGTTTCTTTCTTTTTGAACAAATCATATAAATTCCGCTCATCGATATCCAATCGACCAGCCAATTCATGAGCCATCAGCTTAGCAAACTCATCAGGAAGAAGGTACTTGTCAAGATCAAAAACTTTACAGTTTTTAACGAACTGTTCAAATCGTTTCTCGTCAATATCATCCCTCCCCATCAAAATTTCTCGTAGTTCCTCATCTAAAAGATGTCCAGTAGATTTCTCACCGGTAATTCGTTCTACGACATGGAGAATTGAATATTCCCGCCATATTTTATCTCGGGCAAAAAACCAATACCAACCAAACCCAAAACCAATAAAACATCCAACAAAAACCAGTGGAACAAAACCCATCTCAAAAATCAAAAAACTATACCCTATTATTCCAGCTATCTGAATCCAGGGGTAAAAAGGCGAACGGAAACTTGGGCGATAATGTCTTATTTTACTTTCGCGCATCATAATAATGGATAAATTTACAAATATGAATAGTAAAAGTACAATTGTTGAAGCAGTTTTGACTAATCCTTCAAGGTCTAAAAAAAGAATAATGCATATCATAAAACCAGATGTAAATAATATTGATGCTACGGGTGTTCCTCGTTTAGAAATCTTTGAAAAAAAACCTGGTAATAGCTGATCTTTACTCATTGCCATAGGATAGCGAGATGATGATAGCAAACCTGCATTTGCAGTTGTAATAAAAGCAAGAACTGCTGCAACTCCTAAAACAATAAGCCCGATTTCACCTAAAAAAATTTCTGCTCCTAACGATATGGGCATCAGCGAACTTGTTAGTGTTTTGTGTTCTAATAAACCTACAGTAACAAAAACAACCAATATGTAAAGTGCTGAGACAATACTCCACGCAAGAAACATACCAAGAGGGATATTTCTTTTTGGTTTTTTGATTTCTTCTGCAATGCTGCACACTTTAGTAAGACCCATATAAGAAACAAAAATAAAACCTGCGGTTGCAAAAATTGGAGCTATACCATTGGTTGTGAACGGTTCAAATCTTGATGGTTGTATAAAGAAAAAACCTACAACAATATAAAAAATAAGGATGCTGGTTAGTCCTGCTACTAATATCACTTGTGTTTTTCCTGCATGTTTAACACCATATAAATTAATTATAGTAAATAATATGCAAAATCCTACTGCGATTAGTTTAATATTAAAATCAGTTAATCCAGGGTTGAATAATTGAACAAATGCACCTATTCCAATTAATGCAAATGCTGTTTTTGAACTTAATGCAAACCATGATGCAAGACCACCAATGGTTCCAATGGCTGGACCCATGCTTCGATCTATAAAAAAATAATCTCCACCTGCCTTTGGCATAGCTGTAGCAAGTTCAGCTTTTGAAAGCAGTGTAGGAATCATTATAATACTTGCAATTAGATAAGAAATAACAACTGATGATCCTGTTTTTGCATATGCTAGTCCTGGTAAAATAAAAAGCCCTGAGCTAATCATAGCACCTGAAGCAATACAAAAAATGCCAAGAAGTCCAAGTTCTTTCCTTAATCCCTTGGTCTCCTCACACTCACCCATCTATTATAGAATATAATATACTAGCTATATCTACATTTCCTTGGATGTTTTCTAAATAATAATTCCTTTCTTGATTACAGTTTCTACCAAGTTTATCCCATAATGATAAGGTAAAAACATATGATTTGCACAGTCAAGAATGATCATATCTGCTTGTTTACCTTTTTCAAGGCTACCAATAGTGTTATTCATTCCTATTGCACAAGCAGCATTAAAGGTAGAAGCAGTAACTGCCTCAGCAGGAGTCATATTCATATTTAGACATGCTAGTTGAATTATAAATTGAATGTTTTCAACCCAGCAATTTGGATTTAAATCTGTTGCAAGGGCAATTGGAACTCCCAAATCTATCATTTTTCTTGCGGGAGCATATTCTTTTATCATAAGGGAAAATGGTGTTCCCGGGAGCATAACACCAATAGTTGCTTTTTTTGCCATTTCCTTTAGACCGTTATTATTAGACATAAGGAGATGATCTGCCGAAATTGCACCAATCTCTGCCGCAAGAGCAGCTCCACCAGTATCAACGATTTCATCAGCATGAATTTTAGGTGTTAAACCATGGGCTTTACCGGTCTCCAAGATTTTCTTTGATTGAGCAGGTGTAAAAACTCCTTTTTCGCAGAATACATCACAATATTTTGCTAATCCTTTGACTTTTGGAAGCATCTCGTCAATAACGATGTTAACATAATCATCAACACTATGTTCTTTTGGAACAGCATGCGCCCCTAGAAAGGTGGAAACAATATCTATGGGATGTTCTTCGTTCAGTTTCTTTTGAATCTCTAAGATTTTAAGTTCTGTTGAATTCTCAAGGCCGTATCCACTTTTTGCCTCACAGGTTGTTGTTCCATATGAAAGCATTGTATCAAGGCGTTTCTTACTTTGTTTCAATAAACTTTCTTTTGATGCTTTTCTCGTTTCGTTAACCGTATAAAAAATTCCGCCGCCTTTCTTCAAAATATCCATGTATGATAAACCTTTGAGTTTCATATCAAGTTCAAATTCTCTTGAACCGGCAAAGACCAAGTGTGTGTGCGAGTCAACAAAACCAGGCATGACTGTTTTTCCTTTTGCATCAATTACAGTTTCAGACTTGTATTTTAGACCCTTGCCTACACCAACAATGGTTCCATCTTTAATTGCTATAGAACCTTTGTTTATTATTCCTAAATTGCCCATTTGTTTCTTTGTTCTTGGTTTATTTGATCCTTTTAGAGTTATAAGTTCGTTAGCATTTTTAATGAGAATATCTACTGTTTCCATGTCGATTTACCAAACAGTTAAAAGAAGAACTTAGATTAAGGGTTTGCGGTGTATAAGTATGGATAAAATAGTCGAATGTGTCCCAAATTTCAGTGAAGGTAAAGATAAATCCATAATTAGCGCAATATCAGCAGCAATTGAATCTATTAAAGGTATAAAATTACTCGATGTAGATCCCGGTGCTGATTTTAATCGAACTGTTTTTACATTTGTTGGAGAACCAGAGCCTGTTCTTGAAGCAGCTTTTCAAGCTGCAAAAGTAGGTATTGCTCTTATTGATATGTCAAAACATAAGGGAGAGCACGCTCGTATGGGTGCTCTTGATGTGTGCCCTTTTATTCCTATTAAAGGCGTTACAGAAAAAGATTGTATCAAACTTTCAAAGCAGTTTGGAGAGCGAATGGCAAAAGAACTTGGTGTTCCGGTGTTTCTTTATGCAAAATCAGCGGCTAAATCCGATCGAGTTAGACTTCCAGATATAAGAAAAGGCGAATATGAAGCTCTTAAAGAGAAGTTTAAAGATTCGTCATTTAAACCAGATTTTGGTAAAGCAAAATTTGTTCCAAAAAGTGGTGCAACTGCCACAGGTTGTAGAGATATTCTTCTTGCTTATAATATCAATTTGAATACAAACGACAAATCCATTGCTAACAAAATCTCTGGTAAGATAAGGACAAGTGGAGTTATTAAAAAAGATAAAGATGGAAATAAAATAATTGGACCTGATGGTAAATCAGAGAGGATTCCGGGTAGATTCAAAGGCGTTCAAGCAGGGGGAATGATGTATGACGAAAACATGGCCCAGGTTTCTATGAATCTTCTTAATTATCGCGATGTAAATCTCCATGATGCATTTGAGGCAGTTCAGGAGGAAGCTGAAAAACTTGGCACAAAAGCAACAGGTAGTGAAATCGTTGGACTGGTTCCAAAGGATTCTTTGATTTTAGCTGGAAAATTCTATTCTAAAAAGGATGGTCTTAAAATATCCGATGAAGAAGAACTTGTTGCACTTGCAATTGATAAGCTAGGACTTTCTGAACTTTATCCATTTAAAACCGAAGAAAAAGTCATTGAATACATGGTTGAGGAAAAAGGTGCCCTTGCATCTATGAAAATTGATGGTTTTCTCTCGGAACTTTCATCAAATAGTCCTGCACCGGGTGGCGGAAGTGTTGCAGCCCTTGCTGGAAGTCTTGGAGCCGCTCTTTCGTCAATGGTCTGTAATCTAACAATTGGAAAGGAAAAATATGCAAGTGTTCAGGATGAGATAAAAGATACTCTAAAGAAAAGTGAACAACTACGTAAAAAGCTAACAAAGCTTATCGATGAGGATACAGAGGCTTTCAATGATGTTATGAAGGCGTTTAAGTTGCCAAAGGAGACGAAAGAACAGAAGAAGAAAAGAAGTAAGGCCATTCAAGAGGGCTACAAAACTGCAGCTAAGGTTCCACTGAAAACAGCCGAGATTTGTGAGAAGATATTGGATGTTGCATTGGTTGTAGCTGAAAAAGGAAACGTCAAATCAATTACTGATGCAGCGGTATCTGCATTGATGGCAAAAGCAGGTGTTGAATCTGCTATTCTTAATGTTAAAATCAATATTGGTTCAATAAAGGATGAGATATTCGTAAAAAAGATTTCATCAGAAATAGGCAATCTGCAAAAGAATACTGCTAAAAAAACTGAAAATATTATAAAGATTGTAAATAGCAAGATGTAGATTTGCAAATTTATAAGTACATCTTGCCTACTTTCGTTTTTTACTATGAAATCTGACATTGAAATTGCTAGAGATATAAAACTAAAACCAATAGAAGAAATCACAAAGAAAGCAGGAATCAATGAAGATGAATTTACCTGTTGGGGAGATTACAAAGCCAAAGTATCTCTCAGCTTGTTGGAAAGAGTAAAGAACAATAAGGATGGAAAACTAATTTTAGTAACAACCATCAACCCTACCTCCGAAGGTGAAGGAAAAACAACTGTTACTATTGGATTAGCACAGGCACTTGCAAAGCTCAATAAAAAAACCATGCTTGGCATCAGAGAACCATCCCTTGGCCCTATGATGGGGATAAAGGGTGGTGCAACTGGTGGAGGATATTCTCAGGTTCTACCAATGGAAGACATCAACCTTCATTTTACGGGCGATATGCATGCGGTGACTAGCGCCCATAATTTGCTTGCAAGTCTTCTTGATAATCATATTCATCATGGCGACGCATTCCATATTGATCCACGTTACATCGTGTGGCCCAGAGTTCTAGATATAAGCGACCGAGCTCTTAGAAATGTGGTTGTTGGACTTGGAGGTCCAGAGGACGGTGTTCCGCATGAAGTTGAATTTGCCATTACTCCTGCATCTGAGATTATGGCCATTCTTTGCCTATCCAAGGATTTGGATGATTTAAAGAAAAGATTAGGCAGAATAATCGTAGCATATACATATGACAACAAACCTATAACAGCAAAGGATTTGAAGGCCGTAGGGGCAATGGCTTTGCTTCTTAGAGATGCCATAAAACCGAATCTTGTACAAACAATGGAGGGAGTTCCTGCATTTGTTCATGGCGGTCCTTTTGCAAACATAGCCCATGGAACAAGTAGCATTATTGCTACTAAGATGGGATTAAAGCTTGCCGATTACTTTGTTACAGAAGCTGGGTTTGGTTCAGAGCTTGGTGCTGAAAAATTCTTTGACATCGTCTGTAGAACAGGTGATTTTAAACCTGATGCTGTAGTCCTAGTTGTAAGTATACGAGCATTAAAAAGAAATGGAAAAGGAGATCTTAAAAAAGGTCTTCCAAATCTTGAAAAGCATCTTGAAAACATTTCTTACTTTGGGGTTCCAGTAGTTGTTGCAATTAATCATTTTATTGATGATAAAGAAGAAGAAATAGAAATTGTAGAAAACTATTGCAAATCAAAAAACACCCAAATAGCAGTCGCAGATATATGGGATCAAGGTGGAGAAGGCGGTATTGAATTAGCGGGAAAACTTGTAAGCCTAATACACAACAATCCTTCAAAATTTAATTATCTATATGATTTAAACGTCTCAGTCAAGGGGAAAATTGAGACCATTGCAAAGAAAATTTATGGTGCGGGACGTGTAGTTTATACTGTAACCGCTGAACAAGATATTGAACTCTGTCAAAAATTGGGTTTAGAGAAACTACCGATTTGCATAGCAAAAACACAATACTCGCTTTCGGACGATTCAAAATTATTAGGAAGACCTGAGGGATTTAAGATAACGGTAAGAAAGATTAAATTCTCAGCAGGCGCAGGGTTTTTAGTCCCCATGACCGGAAAAATTACTACCATGCCTGGATTGCCTGCGAAGCCAAGTTCAGAAAAAATTGACGTTGATAGTAACGGAAAAGCCATTGGCCTATATTAAGATAAAAATAAGGATAAATTGATATATCAAATAATCTATCCTTTTTACGGGAGGTTTACCTTTCATGACTACTGATGACCTTAAGTCTCATATAGAGGATATCCTAGATGTTCTCAGTGAGAATGCAGAAAAAAAAGTTGATAGAGAAGAACTTGAAAAGGAACTTATAAAATTCTTAGATTATGGCGTTCCTGTTGATCAGGCAAAACAAACGCTTATTAAGAAGTTTGGAGGAGGTGTATCGTTTTCTCCTCGGCCGACTTCATCTGAGCGGACACATATAGCGGATCTGCAGCCCGACACGCCTAGCGTAAATTTACTTTGCCGCGTTATTGCCATTAATGAAAAAGAAATTACGGTAAAAGGCGAACAAAGAATCATATTCTATGGAATTTTTGGAGATGAAAGCGGCACAATTCCATTTACTGCATGGAACGACTTTAAAATTGAAAAAGGAGATGTTATCGAACTGTCCAATGCATATACTAGAGAGTGGCAGGGAGCAACACAGTTAAACCTTGGAGATCGGGTAACAATCAAAAAGACAGACGCAGAAAAACTTCCTGAAAGTGCCTATGTGCCAAAAGAGTATAAGATAAAGGATCTGCGGTCTGGTTTAGGATCTGTAGAAATCACTGCACGTATTCTTGATATCACTAAACGGGAAACGGAGGTCAATAATGAAACAAAGAACGTATTTTCAGGTTCCATAGGTGATGAAACTGGAAAAGCACAATTTACATCTTGGCACGATTTCAAATTAAAACAAGGAGATGTTGTAAAGATATCTGGAGGTTATGTAAAATCTTGGAAGGGCATCCCTCAATTAACCTTTGATGAAAAGGCGACTGTCAAAAAATTAGATAAGAGTAAATTGCCAAAAGAAACAGCAGACTGGCAAAAACTACCGATTTATCAGCTTGTGGAAAAACGGGGTGCATTGGATATTGAGATAGAAGGAACCGTAATTGAAGTCAGACCGGGTTCTGGCTTTATAATGCGATGTCCAGAATGTAACCGGGTATTAATCAGCAGCGAGTGTACCATTCATGGGAAGGTAACTGGTAAACCAGATTTAAGAATTAAAGTGATTGTGGACGACGGTAATGGTTCAGTAAATAGTACAGTAGGGAAAAAAATCACAGAGAAATTGCTAAGAAAAACCCTTGAAGACTGTGAAAAAATGGACGAGAAGACACTTTTAGACGAAATGAATAGCACTCTATTTGCCCGTAGAATCAGCATTAAAGGCAATGCCCTTGGTGATGAGTTTGGAACAACCATCATTGCAAAGGATGCAAATATTGCTGATGTTAATATCAAAGAAAAGGCAGCACAATTAGCCGAAGCATTGGAGGAGATAGCATGAAGCGGGAAGCAGCATGGAGGGTATTTGCCGGTGAGTATAATGATACTACTGTTGAAATCAAAGGTGAGGGGGAAATGACTCCATCGTATGTTATTACCCCACTAGGTGCCAAAATCAATCGACTATTTGTAATAGGCGTTCTCACCGATGTTGAGCAAGTATCTGAAAGTGGAGAATTCATCAGAGCACATGTTTCAGATCCTACAGGAGTTTTCACTCTATATTCTGGACAGTATCAACAGGAGGCTACCACGGCACTTTCCAATATAGAAGTTCCTGCCTTTGTTGCTATTGTTGGAAAAGCACGGACATATATACCTGAGGAGGGAACACTCTATGTTTCCATCCGTCCGGAGAAGGTAATGGAAGTTGATGCCAATGCACGAGATCAATGGATTTTAGAAACTTGTTCAAACACAAAGGATAGAATCGAAGCCATGGTTGAAGCTATGAAGATGAATCAATCCAATGCCTACGATCTGCGAAAGTTGGGATGCAGCAAGGAACTTTCTGAGGGGATTGTCACTGCATTAAAAAATTACGGAACAGTTGATGTAAACAAATATGTAACATTGATTCAAGAGTCTCTTCAATATCTCATTCCAGGTAGAGATTCGCTCCCGGATCTAAATGTTGATCAAGAAAAAGATGAAAAACTTGATGAAGTTGAACTTGAGGAACCAGTAAAAGAAACCAAAGATAAAAAAGAAGAAACCGTTGATGAAGATTCTGAAGAAACTGAACAGACAGTGTTAGAAACCATCAAAAAGATTGAGGGAGATGACGGCGCATCTTGGGATGCCATCACCGAAAAATGCGAGAAGGCAGGCCTTGATAAAGACGTCATTGAGGAAGCTTTAACATCGCTGATGGACAAAGGGCTAATTTACGAGCCGATTTTAGGAACTATTAAAACCACTTAGATTAAGCCTATTTATACATCTTTTCTACTATTGCCAATCTAACATTTTGGTATTTTAACAAGATACCTTTATATATCGTTAAAAACAGAGATTAACACACAAGCAGATGGTGAGAAGAATGAATAGTACTAAAAAAAGGAAAGTAAAAGAGTATCCTTCCTTATATGATGCTTTTAATCTAGGTGACCGAGTCAAGAGAATATATAATGATAAGAAAGGTAATCCTTTGGAATATAGGGGCATTGTCTTAGCAATCGATAACAATTGCTTGGAGATTTATTGGGATACAAAAGATGGCAAATATCGTCCTGGCGATATGGATATTGCATTTACTACATGCCCACTTGATGAAATATTCAACGGCGATGAGCATTATACTCCAATAAAAAAGGACGAGCGCTAATTCATAATATATCTTTAGAAGTATTCTTAAGAGTATTCTTTTGTATATATTTGTGGCTTTTAACAAAAAATATGGGGTTTATGTGCAATTAATTTTATTGGCTTAAAATAAGTCCAATAAGTTTTATTTTTATAATTTATAAAAAATATTATTGGTATTACTTGTACAACATGATTTATATAAGCTTAAAGTGGAACGTTCAATTGTTCACTATGATGGTCATTGGATTACT
>CAZYFW010000023.1:0-14414 GCA_964646685.1 uncultured Thermoplasmatales archaeon | reverse complement strand
TGGGATTTTGGAGAATTGCAAATTTGTGGACAAGGCGATATAATTATAAAGTTTACAGCATCAGTAATAGGAGGCAAAGATAACTACGGCGAGAATACCAATACTGTTAACGTAGCTGGTACAGAACCTTGCGGATCTAACGAACTTTTTGCAGAAGATGATGCAATAGTTAACATAAAGGCATCAGTAGATGTTGAGAAAACAGTATGGGATCCAGATGCGCAAGAGTGGGTTGAATATCTAGATGGAGTTATCAAGGATGTGGATGTAGAATTCCAGATAGTAATTACTTACCACGGATCAGAATATATGACTTGTTTGAAAGTAATAGATGAATTTGAATTCGAAGGATGTTGCGATTGCCTTGAATATCTGGAGGGGAGTGATGAATTTACATATCCAAACAACGATGATTTTGATGATCCAAATGTAACTATTGATGGAAATAAAATTACTTGGCTATGGAGCTCAGGCTTGGAAATAGAATTCCTATTGAAAGATGGTCAAAGTGTTACCATACATTTTAAAGCAAACGTGACACATTATTGTTACCCGGAACGAGATTACTGCAACACTGTTGTCAACAATGTAGTTGTAGATGCGTGGAATTGCGAAAGTTGTGAACCATTGAAAGATAGCGACCAAGCAGAAGTCAACTGTCGCCCACATGACCCGGTCTTTGAAAAGACTGTTTTGTATAATGGCGAATGGGTTGATGAGGGTTACACGTATAAAGATGAAGTGGTGCAATTCAAAATAGAGCTCACTTACTACGGCAGCTACAATCTAACAGAAATTGTGATTACTGACTACCTCCCAGAAGACATCCTTACATATGTTGGTCCAACGTCACTCGTCGCACCAATGACCATTCCAATTGAGTGGGGTGTAGATGTTTCAGAAGATGGAAAAATCATTACTTGGGACACTTCTGCTGCTCTAAATGATAGTGAGACTCTCACCATTATGTTTAAAGCAAAAGTCATTGAAAGCACTGGTGGTTGTGAAGGCTGTGGAAACAATACTGCAGAATATTATGCCACCGAATCAGTCACTGGCAATGAACGAAAGGGTAAAGATTATGCTCTAGTGCATTCCACTGATGAGGTTGTGATCGGAATAACGGTCAGACGTTTTCACATTAGTCATGTAAGTGCAGACATTATAAACAACGGTGATGATGATCTTAAGAATATTGATTGGACAATTGATGTAACAGGCGGGATATTAAAACGAGTTAAAGAATCAGCTTCAGGCACTATTGATGTCCTGGGAGAAGGTAAGTCGATGAATGTTAAACTCCCAAGGAGAACGATACTTCGCCATGCGGGTCGAGTAGAAATCAAAGTAACAGCAACTCCAGCAGGAGCAGAGACTATTACAGAAGTAATTCCCGGAGTCGTCATTGGTAGAATAGTTTATGTAAGGCAGTTTAGAATCTTCAGTTAAAGATTATACCCTTATCTCTTTTTTCCTTTATTTTTTATTAGAGAAAAGTTTATGTTCTAATCATCTGCTTTGTGTATAGTATGGACGAGAAAACACGAATAGAAAAAGATATTGTAATGTTTGAAGAAAATATTAAACAGATTAACAAAGACAACATAAACAATCAACAAATCCAAATATTAGAGCTTGCAACTCAATACTATGAAGACGCTAAATACTATCTAAAAAAGAATGATTGTTTTACAGCATTTGGCTGCATCAATTATGGGCATGGGCTCTTGGATGCAATCCTAAAATTTTAGCTGAATATGATTTTTACTTTATCTTGAGGTTTAACCTTAAGCTTTTGTGCCGCATTTCCTTGATTCAACCCAATCTCAAGAAGATTGCTACTACCGATTGTTGTTAAAAGTTGGCCTTTCTTCACAAAATTATAAGCTTTGAGGAACAGAATTTCTCTTTTTTTGTTCCCTATTATTAGTGTGATTGTTTTGCCATAAGGCAATACTTTCTTTAAGGAATCTCCATCAATATTTGTAACAACATTGCCAAAGTGATCAATGACAAGGACCGTACCTATAGCTGTTTTATCAGTTATTTCTGCATTTTCAAAATCAAGCTCAACAAAATCAGTTATCATCTGCCCAAATTTTTCAAAAGGCACGCCTTCAAGAATATGTGCTGCAACAGTAGTAAATATATCCCGCCCATGAAATGTAGGCGATATTGTTTGGCGCATGTATTCTTTGTTTGTAATTTCATATACTGCAAAGTTTCCAAGATTACGAGCAGCTGGTACGAGGAGCCCATTATCAGGACCAACCAGAATATGATCTTTGGCTGTAATGATGATTCCTCTCCTTTCGGTGCCAACTCCTGGATCAACAACAGCTACATGAACGGTTCCGACAGGAAAAGAAGAAACAGTAGATCGAAGAGCAAACGCCCCCTCGTAAATATTCTGTGGCGATATGTCGTGAGTAATATCAACCAGTTTTGCATCTGTGATAGACATTGCAACTCCTTTCATCTGGGCCGCATATCCATCTTTCGTGCCAAAATCTGTGAGAAATGTAATGATTTTCTGCAACAATTAACCACCAATGCCAAAATATACATCTACTATTTAAGACATGAGTGATTTTACTATTTTCTCACAAAAGTATTTATTGGAGGAACATCTAATATATAAAGACGGTGAATCGATTATGGGGTACAAGAAGAGCCATATGAAAATTTTAGCAAGTGTTTGGGATAAGACTGGACATGGTCACGATTCCCTCAAATGTCCGGATTGTGGGAAGAGACTGGTGTTAATACAAGTAGAACCAATATATGATGCGCAAAATGCATATGTTCCCTATGACACTGTGATTGAATGTACGTCGTGTCCATTCAGTTTAAGAGCAGAATCGTTTTCAATATTGGGAAGTGTTAAATCTTTTGATATGAATGAGATAGAAATTGCAAGTTGGTCTCCCAGTGGAAGTAGAGTCCTATCCAAATATGAACATATTTTAGATTATGATCTTTTAAAGAGTTTGAAAGAATCTGCCGAATTAGTAGAATTTTTGGTTGTTGACAGACAGGTTGTCCAGGTTATAGGATAAAAATTATTTCAACAGCGCCTTTTGCTCTTTTGTCGAATGTTCACATAGTAAAAATATGTCGTTTGGTAGAATAACGCAAAATGTTTAAATATCGGAATAACGAGAACATATTAATAGTGAGAGCTATGGAAAAGACAAAGAAAATCATACCCAAAGAGATTGCCATTATTTGGGTCAACGTCGTTGAATCGTTTTCTTAAGAATACATAATTTCATCTGGTTCTGAAGATTCCTGTTTTTTTCTTCCAGAATGATGTTTGATAAACTTGCGTTGTCGTTTCCCCCCAATAAAACTAAAATCATGCCTTAACAATCGAATGTATGTTTTGTCGGGTAATGGCTCAAGTTGAACAATTCCTTTTACCTGAAATTTTTGTAGAATTCGTTCAACAGTTTTTTTAGATATATGTAATTGTTGCTTAACATCAGAAATAGTAATTGGATAAGTTTTCTGTAACAATTTTATAAAACGTTCTTCAAGTGTTCCGGAGGTAATTTCAATCATATTTTAACATTTAACAAGATTCATATGCCCTATGATCTTTTTTATCGTTTTTAAATAGTTTGACAACATCATCCTTCATTTCTTCAGGGTACCCATCTGGAAAATCTATGCATCCTCGACAAATATCAAAGCCTATTGCTTTTTTTAATCCATCCATGCTAGTGTAAGCAAGTGAATCGGCACCAATCTCCTTCGCAATTTCATCCCACGTCTTGATTCTACCGCCCTTATCACAAGCAATGAACTCTTTTTTACTACGCATATCAATGCCAAGATAGCAAGGTGCGATTAATGGAGGGCAACCAATTCTAACATGGACTTCTTTTGCCCCAGCATTTTTAATACCATTTACAAGTTTACGAATGTTTGTTCCTCTGACTATTGAATCATCAATTAAAACAACACGTTTACCATCAAGCACAGAACGTAGATAAGAAAGCCCTTCTTCAACGACTTTATCTCTACTTTCCTGAGTTTGCTGTATAAATGAACGCTCGTCCTTATCTTTCATTATCCCTTCATCAATAGGTATTCCAGATTCCCTAGCATAGCCAGTTGCATAATGCCTTCCAGATTCAGGAACGGGTATAACAATATCTGCTTCTACAGGGTAATCTTTAGCAAGAATGCGACCAATCTCAGAGCGGCAGTTATGAACAGAACGCCCGTTGATACGCGTATCAGGCTTTGCGAAATAAACAAACTCAAACATGCAAGGTTTTTCTTGCTTTTTGATAAGTTGTTTTTCATAAATGTTACCTTTAGTATCAATTACAACAACTGATCCACCAGGAATGTCTTTTACATATTCGAAATTGATTTTCTTAAAAACACGTGTTTCCGAGGTAAGGCAATATAAGCCATTGGATTTTCCAAGAACAAGAGGTCGTATTTTATAAGGATCAGTCATTGCAAATAAATATGGATTTTCACCTGAATCGGCAAGAAACAAAGCAGAATAGCTTCCTTTCAATTGTTTCATAAGTTCTTCACATGATTTAAAAATCAAGTCAACAGTAACTTCCTTTTTATAAAGTCTATCGGCCATTGGTAACAGAAGGCTTTGAATGTCACAATCTGTCCGAGGTTTTCGATCTGTTATTTTAGAAATCTCCTGAAAATTGAAAATATTTCCGTTATGAACGGCTGCTAAGAATGGGTTTACAAGATACTCGGGTTGCGCATTGCGCTTTAATGACTTAATATCATCCATTCCAGCAGTTGAGTATCTTGTGTGGCCTATCCCTACATTGCCAGGGATATCAATTTTTCTTTCCTCATCAAAAATTTCCCGGACTAGGCCTGGTTCTTTTGTTACATTGATATTTCCATCATACAGCAGCATCCCGGCAGAGGTTTGACCACGGTGCTGAACAGAAAACAGACTATGATAAATAAGACGAGAAACCGGTTTTCCCCCAATAATACCAACGATACCGCACATGGTAAAATTTGGAATGGACAAGCATTATTTATAGGTTGTTTATAAATTATAATAGGAATTTTCCTTTCTTGTAGATTAATTCGCCATCTGCGTATACTTCACCCTGTTTTCTAAGATCACACATCATGTCCCAATGAAGACCTGATTTGTTTTTACTACCCGTCTCAGGGTATCCTGCGCCAACTGCTATGTGAATAGTTCCACCGATTTTTTCATCAAACAAAGTGTTTTTCGTATACTTCTTCACACCATAATTAGTTCCAAAAGCAAACTCTCCTATATATCTAGAGCCCTTATCCATATCAAGCATAGAATTGAGATATTTCTCTTCTTGAGATGCTTTGGCTTTTACTACTTTGCCTTTTTTGAACCATAATTGGATATCTTCAACAAGTCTACCGCCATGAGATACTGGAAACGAATAACCAATATAACCTTCAGCAGAGTTTTCTACTGGACCGGTAAATACTTCCCCATCTGGAAAATTCTCCTTGCCGTAGCAATTAATCCATTTTCTGCCAGCAACCTTAACTGTCAGATCAGTATCTTTGGCAACGACGTGTAGTTTTTTCTTGGATTGCAACAATTTTCTAATCTTCTCCTGTTCTTTGTACATCTTTTTCCAATGAGCTATAGGACCTTTCTTGTCAACATGAGCCGCTTTGAAAATGAAATCTTCATATTCCTCAAGCGACATATTGGCATCTTGAGCAGAGGCATTTACAGGATACTGGGTAATGCACCATCTCAACTCCTTTTTCGCCGCTCTCTTTAGGAATATCTCTTGTATCGGTTGATGAGCAGTACTAGCAGTGGCCTGTTTCTTTGGATCAACGTTCGTCATATTCCTGGTGTTGTCTGGGCCCATTATTCCAAGCTGTGCATCAATATTTTCAATTTCAAATTTAGCAATTGGCGATACATACTTGAGTTGTTTTACGGAAGCATTCTTATAATATGTTTCAACCAGTCCGTCAACGGAGACTCTTGTATATGGATAAGCACCTAGTTTCAAAGCCTGTTTATATACTTCTTTTATTAGCGGTGCTGCAATAGGGTTACCGCCAATCAAAAATAGATCGTTTTTCTTGATTCCGAGAGAATGGTTTACTAAAATATAGGCAAATTTTTCCAATCGTTTGTCAATCACAATTATCCCTTCAAGGGTCAGAATAAAAAGAATGATAAAATAGTTTTCCTAACAGTTTAACTAAATATCTTCCCATTCTTTGAGGACAGATTGCCATTTATAGTCTTTGATTCCAGGGATGCTATCAACTTTTTTAAGAATTCTTTCATAGCCTTTTACAAGTGTTCTAGTTCGGATTTTTATAATGAAATCATATTCTCCAGCAACCGCACAGACGTGATTGACACCACGTATTTTCCAAAGTTGATTCATAGCCTCTTCTAAATCATAGCCGCGTTTCATACGAACGAATACATATGCTTTTGTAAGAGTTAATGCAAATGATAGGATACCTAACATCATTAGAATAATTCCCATGAATTTAATTATTAAAAGCACGGGATCAGTTGTTTCAAAATATCCTAGAAATATTGATACAGGAATACTAAAGATGATTACAGTTGCTTTCACTGCTTGTGTAACACTGGCTTTACCGATACCAAGTGCTCTAATATAAAAAACAAAACTAAAGAACACTCCTATTGCAATTAGCATTAACCAAAAATAATGACTAAATGAAGCTTGAATTCCAGATATCAAATAATTACTATTATTGAAGTAGTCAAAAATAGAAATAAAGATGGCTGCAAACATACAGGCAAAAATGACATTCCATAATCTTATATTAATCGCGTCATTAGGTTGATCTTTAATCTTCATCATTTTGAGCTTACGTTGAAATATTGAAAGTAAAACCCATCCCGGGTTTATAACCAAAAACACTATTAACATGGCTTCTAAGGAAATTGTTCCAGAAAGACTAATAGACCCAAGGATTGCACCGAAGGTAACAATCACAGAGGATTGAATTTCAACAAGAGCAGGTGTATCCTTTTCAGTAATTGATTCAATAATTACTAAATATAGAATTACAACTTGGGCGAAAGGTAAAACAATTGTAGGGTCACCAAACATTGATAGCAGTAAAAAATAACCAATGGTGAGAGTGGCATTTCCTATACCTGCCAGGATGTGAAATGGAATTTCTTTTTTGGTTAATAATCTTACACGTTTAAATGAAGGATCGATTGTGTGAGCACCAAGGCTTTTATTTTTATATGAAATTGATAAGATTAAAGCAAGTGACAGAGAGATGATAACTCCCCATATAAAACAAGCAAGTCCCAATGCCCAAGGATTTGTTATATAACTTTGAGCTATTGCATCCATACCTGAACCAACGGCTGTAATTATGGTTGATGAAAAAGCTAATACATAGAACAGATATCGTTTTCTGATTTTTATTTTCATAATGTTATTTCTTTTTCTATTACTTGGGTTGTTGTTTTTCTTACACCGGTTATTTTTTGAATCTTATTAGTAACGTTTAGAAGATTTTCTAGTGTTTTTACTTGTACTCTTATAACTATGTCAAATTCACCTGCAACTACTGAAATTTTTGCTATATTTGCTATTTTTCTCATTTCTTTTATAGATTTATCTGTATCTCCTGGTTGCATTTCGATCAATATGTATGCACTTATCATGATTTATTTCTCCGATTTAGTTTTGCGGGAACATATATTCTTATTATAAAGTTATCTACTATGACTAATATATGTGTTTTTGTTAAAAGATTAAAATAGTGTTTGCCCCATGTAGGTGAGCTATGACGCAGATGGTGGAGGCTAGACAAGACAATATTACTGAGCAAATAAAGAATGTCTCTAAAGTCGAGAATATCGATATTGGTATTATTAGGAGAAGAGTGTCCTCTGGCAAAATCGTAATTCCATACAACCCCATTCATGCCCCAAAGGTACTTGGCATAGGTAAAGGACTTAAAGTTAAGGTTAATGCAAATATCGGAACATCTAGAGAGCATTGTAATCTTCAAGAGGAAATTGGAAAAGCAAAAGAGGCTGTTGATGCAAAAGCTCATGCTCTAATGGATTTATCGACGGGCGGAGACCTTGACCAGATTCGTACGAGTCTTCTAAAAGTAGTAAACATTCCATTTGGAACTGTTCCTATATACCAGGCAGGTATTGAAGCTATAAAAAAACACAGTGCCGTTGTTGATATGACAGAAGATGATATGTTCAATCAGATTGAGCAACAGGCAAAGCAGGGCGTTGATTTTATAGTTGTACATGTTGGAGTGACCAAGGTAAGCGTTGAACGACTTAGAAAACAGAAGCGACTTATTCCCATGGTATCTAGAGGCGGATCTTTCCATATGGCATGGATACTGCACCATGAGCAGGAAAATCCATTGTATGAGAATTTTGATCATCTCCTCGATATTGCAAAAGAATATGATATTACTCTTAGTCTTGGAGATGGAATGAGATCCGGAGCTCTTTATGACTCAAATGACCGGGCAAAATTCCAAGAATTGTTGATTATTGGCGAACTTGTTGAACGAGCACGAGAAAGAGGTGTACAGACCATGGTTGAAGGACCTGGGCATATGCCCCTAAATGACATCCGATCAAATATACAGGTCATGAAAACAGTTACGAAAGAAGCTCCTTATTTTGTCTTAGGTCCTTTAGTAACAGATATTGCTCCTGGATATGATCATTTTGTTGGTGGTATTGGAGGAGCACTTGCTGGTCTTGCTGGTGCAGATTTTCTCTGTTATCTTACCCCTGCCGAGCATCTTTGCTTGCCAGATAAAGACGATGTAAGACAAGGAGTAATTGCAACGCGGATTGCTGCTCATGCTGCTGATCTTGCACGTGGCATAGATAGAGATATTGACTTTCGATTCAGTAAAGCACGTGAAGACCTCGAATGGAACACTATGTTCGATCTCTGCATTGACCCGAAGAGGGCAAAAGAACTGCGTGAAAGACGATTACCAACAGAAGATGAACATACTTGCTCCATGTGTGGAAATCTTTGTGCAATTGAAACTGTCAAAAAATATTTGAAAGACGATGAAAATTAGATTCAAGGCATCATTTTTTCTTGAGGAGAATAAAGATTTTTATTGGAGAAAATAAGGAAAGGTTTAAATCTATAGATATGTATTCCCTATTAGGAGGTAAAATTTATGGCATACACACATGAAGGTTGGACATTATATACACGAGATGTAAAACTTAAAGGTGGAAGAAACCAGACAATCTATTTCTTTAGTAAGAGATCACCAAAGAGTGGCACTCCTTGTGACAAGCCAAGTAATATGACAGTTGGCGTCAACAAGAGAACTGGACTTCCATACTTGAAAAAGAAGTAAGAAGATTTACTTTCTTCTCTTCTTTCTTTTTTTATTTTTTAGGAAAAAAATTGTTTTTAAGCGTATCCACCGATTTTTAGACTTGGATCACCGAATAATTCCCACTGTTGTACCATTTTGACATCCATTTTTGTTCCATCACCAAGGAATCTATTTAGGTATTCGCTCATTGTGTCTCCATGATTTTCTCCTAGAAAATCATAGCCTTCCGTTCCATAAAGTTCAAGAAACCTTAATTCTAACCAGCCATCTAAAACTTCCAAATAGTCAGCTATAGAATTATTGTCCACATCGCCATCTCCATGAGTGCCAAGTCCGGTATTAGCAATACATGCAATTGATCCTCCACCAATTTTACTGGTGAGCCACCAAGCCCAGCAATTAGGAACCCATAGGTTATACCAAAATCCTCCAGCATTTCCTGGTTTTGAGCTAAAATAACCTAGAAAACCTTCATCGCGAATTCCTTCAAGGATATTTCGCATTGTAACGTCAAATTGCCCGTTATGACAACCACCCACTACTGTAATCGGTAGTTTGTGTTGATTTCGCAAAAGTGTCATATCTTGTATCTGATATCCCGTCGTCCATTTTTTTCCATCTGGTGGAAAATGTGTGTTCCACGATGCAACATTTCCATGGCCGCAGAAATAGGCGAATCCCCCACCTTGATTCATCGCTTTATTGACAGTTCTGCGATTGATATCTTGTTCTGAAGAATACACTTTAACAGGATTAAAATCAGGCATCTTTTCAATGGCCTCCTCAGAGATCAACTCTCCTTCGTTAAAATGATTGGTATCATTATATGAATCCCCAGCAACTAAAATCAGGTTTTTGAACCAGCTATCATAACACTTAGTTTTTTCATACCTGATAATCTTATTGGCCATAGTTCTAACTTCACTATTACTTCGGCACGCTAAACGACCAAGATAAACATCTGGATATGAATCCATATTATCCTCAATTGTTCCATTCCATTCAGCATAAATTCTGTTATGGTTTGAGTCCCAACTGGAGAAATTACCTTAACTGTCATAAAGATCCGCGTAGTATAAATCACTGATAAAAGATTGCTCTGCATATTCTTGTTCAACTGGAAGAACAACATGACTATATCTCACGGGTACATTCCATTTATCAGTTTGACCTTTAATTCCGCCAACTAAAAGAACGTGTGTTACGCCCCAATTTTCCGTGGCATATTTAATATAAAATTTTATCTTCTCTTGATTGTCAACTCCCTCCCAATAAATTCTACCATAAACTTCAGGTAAGCCGACAAGTTTAGTTTTAATTCCATGATTGTTTTTATGTCTAACGAGACGTTGCAGTGGAATGGTAAATTGTGAAGGAGCAATAATTAGCAAATCATAAACATCGCTATCTTTTATAACGGGCTCAGCGGGTTCTTCGTATTCTATATTTATCTCAATATTTTGGATGAACGCTAATTGATTTTCAGCGGGAAAATACTTTACAGGATACGTTCTTATTGCTAAAAAAGTCTTATGTACACCGTGTGACAACCCTCCGCCAGTATGATAAAAGATCCAGTCGGATGGATATGGGTCATCATTTTTGTAGTTGGTGTCATCAATGCCAACTAGTGCATGTCTGATACCTATATTATCAGTTAATGCTGATGATCCATAAGCAAGTCTTCCATCTAAATCATGAATCTCTGGAGTGGAATGTTGGTAACTAATATCAACAATCCTAGTACAAAATGGTAACTCAAAAACAGTGAGATTAAATGGCAATACGGGCTGACCTGGGTTCATTCTATTGAAATCAGTTCCATTGACGCGAACAACATAATAATCACCATAAGGGACGATTTCAAGGTCCGAGAAATTAAGCTCTAGTGTCATGGAATTTGTAACAAACTCAGTTTGTTCGTCGGTCAGAGATTCTAAAAAAAATTCGCTACCAGAAGAAGTTCCAAATACAGGAATGCAACTAGACATAACAAAAAGAATTGTCAACCCAATTACAAGCTTTTTTTATGAATCTTCATTTTTACAACATTCCCTCAGTTTATTATTATTAATATAAATAGTAGATTACATATTTAAAAGTTTTTTGTTAAATCTAATTTGTTAATATAGTAACAATTAGTTGGCGACATTTAATGAAAAGTAGAATTCAAACTATACTTTTTAAAATGTTAACAAAAATTCATATTTTGTAACATTTTAAGTTAACTTTCGTTATCATGATAACACAATATATATACATGTTTAGATGTTGTAATATTATAAGGGAAGTTTAGATGAAATACGATGTAGTTAAAAAAAGTTTGATTTGCATAATAATGATATTATTGATAACCCACATATTGTCAATAAATATAACTCAAAGTTCTCCTAACACATCATTTGAATCAGACGAGGCAGTATTGCCCTTTATTATTCCAAATATAACTATTCCAGATAATTATTCAACAATACAGGAAGGCATAAACCATGCAAATTCTGGAGATATTATACTAGTAAGATCCGGAATTTATAGGGAAACTATTGAAGTCGATATAGCGGGTTTATTTATACAGGGGGAAAGTAAATTTAATACAGTTATAGATGGAGGGAAAACATCGGAAGATGGTGTGATTATTTCTGCCCCAAATGTCACCCTTCAAGGATTTACAATAACAAACGCACGAAGTGACGACGAGTTAATTTGGGACCAATCTGGAGTTAAAATTTACTCATCAAATGCTACTATCAATGAAAACAGGTTTGTATCAAATCGAATAGGAATAAACACGTATACGCCCGCTTATAACCTAACGATATCAGAGAATGAATTTATTGATGATGGCATCTTACTTGCAAATTATTTCAACTCTGAAAAATATTCTGGAGTAACTGAATCTGACTTTTTACATAATATTACAAACAATACCGTGAATGGGAGGCCTTTGTATTACTACAAGCACCAGAGTGATTTTACGGTTCCCACTGATGCAGGTCTAGTTATTTTAGTCAATTGTACGAATATTACAATCAAAGATCTGTACATGAGTCATAATGATTTTTCAATTACCTTAGCATATTGTTCAAATTGTATTGTTGAAAACGTAACAGTATCAGATACCGATGGGGAAATATTATTTGAGCATTCTGAAAACAATACATTTCAGAATAATATTGTTTCACATACACTTAAGGGAATATGCCTAGAAACTGAATCAAAAAATAATATTATTAGAAATAATGATTTTTCAAACAACTTTGTTGGCATCTCAGTTTTTACATACTCCAGTGACAATGAAATTTATTGTAATAAGGTACATGGCAATGAATTTGCGGGAATTGAAGTAGTTTCATATCATGGTGGGTCTCAACATAGGAATCTTATTTCAGAAAATTGCATCTATGATAATAAAGTAGGAGTTTATCTTCAGCACAATTCCTGCAATAACGCCATTCAAAACAATACTATTTCAAAAAATTCAGTAGGAGTATTTATTAGAGACTCGTCAAATGACAACACATTTGAAAATAATATTTTCTACAAGAATCGCATCTCAGCAACCTTTATTGAATGTACAACAAATAATTGGGATAACAATTATTGGAATCGGCCAAGAATCATCCCTAAATTCATTAAAGGACTTGGAACAATTGGAAAGATACCTGTTCCATGGATAAATGTTGATCGGCATCCTGCAAGAGAAATCAAGGTGATAAAGCTTTAAATAAAAGTTTAGCCGTAGATGAGAAAAATAAAATGAAAAAAGAAATAAAAAGTATGTTATTATGTGTGCTATTATTGGTATCCGCTATTGTTTTACCTGCAGCTGGATCCATGAATGAAAATAATAAATATCGCTCCGATGTCATTAATCCACAATTGAGTTTTGCAGCATTTGCTGATACTCATATTGGTGCTAAATATCAATATCCTCAGTTTTTAATAGCTAATTATCTAGACCGGCTCGGAGATGATTTGACTGATGGCACCAACCAGCTTGATTTCACCATACACCTCGGAGATATAATTAATCACAATACTGGGCATGTAAATGGCATTGGTTTACCTTGGTATGTGAATCAATACAAGAATAACCTGAATTCATATCTTATGTCTCATGTCAATATACCATTTCACTTTGTGCTTGGTAACCACGATATCAACGATTACGAGATGAACCCTGATGATCCTCATAATCTGACCAAATCTCTGATTGATGAGACAAGCATGAATAATCCAGTATATGCCATGATGCGAGATGGCATACTGTTTCTTATTGTTCCGGAGTTAGGATATGTTCAATGGACCCATCCTGTTGAATATGAATGGATTGAATATATGACTAGTCTTTATCAAGATACAACCACCATTATCTTTTGTCATCAAGCTATAGAAGACACCACTGATGGCGGTGGGAGCCCATATCGTGGCAAACAGGATATGAACTGGTGGGCCAACCTATTTCAAAATAATCCGCAGATTAAAATGTGGATCCATGGACATAATCATTATCTTAGTTGGTATGTTGGTAATCAGAGCACAGGACAAACATATCCTGTAAGGCAATTTGGCCATGAAATGGTATTTTCATCCCCCCACCCGCAGCTGGACTGGAGGGATAAGTTTGAAGAAGACTGTATAGTTATCTACAACATCACCTCAACAAAGATCACTACAGCTACCTGGGAAAACAATGGCTATGGAGGTCATTGGGTATCCGAATATACGCATGTTTGGGAGGTTCTCACCTCCTATAATCCAAATACTGAGGATTGGTATGTGTTTCCTATGTTTCTTCAGGATAATGAAACACAATTAACCGATATGAAATTATTATCACCGGACATTACCCTACAGCTTGTGGGCACAGTACCCATGGAACTCTTCTATGATGCAAGGATGGAGTCCCCTAGTGGTCTGGCTGATGAGATAATCCTTGGATTTGGTGATGACCGATCGGGTAATGTCGATTGGATCAATCCCGGTATGAGGGTACATGGATCTACTACTATCACCTTCCCAGAAAAATATCCACATGAATATGACCA